>JAQTUQ010000053.1 GCA_028707255.1 Dehalococcoidales bacterium | reverse complement strand
AACAGCCAACCAATTATCTTTTTTAGTTAAAGATCTAGCCAGAAAATAAAAACCAAGCGGTAAAACAATCAAGGCCAAGCCGGTAATCAGGCGGTAAACAAACCAGAAAGACCAGTCGGGGCAGATAAAATTTATCAAAGCGATTAAGACAGGCAAAAGCGGTGAACCGGCAAGACGGTAAGGATAACCCAGATACCAGTTGGGAAACCAGCTTAAATGAGGCCAGTTATCCCGAATAAACTGTGCCTGGGTAATCACAATCGGCTCAATCGAAGCACTGCTTGGATAACCGTCGCCAAACCAGGGAAAAACGATAATGAAGTTAAGAACTACAATTATTAAAGGAAAAACAAGATCACGGTATTGTTGCTTTTTCATTGGCTAATTTTAGCAAAAAAAGAAACCAGTCGCAGCTGATTAATAGTGGTCGGTAACCGGATTCTGCATATGGGCCCGACTTCAGCCGGCGCTTTATTGAAATAATAATTTAATTATTTATATAACAATCCCGGATTAAAACACTATTTCTGCTTTAGCGATCGCTTAATCATTTGTCCAAAGCGATTGAGAGGCTTTAGTTGACTCTGTAGCTTCCTTGTACGAGGCCGGCATTAAGCCTGAACCGAGATCAAATCTCACCGATCCGAGCGGTGTTCCTGCTTCAAAAGACTCTTTCGTCGGCTGGTTTTCCTTACTGCTGGCCTCCTTTTCTTTTAAACAACCGTAAGCCGGCGGTTGGCTATGAGGATTACCTAGTTTTATCCACTCCCCGTCCTCGCAAACCCACTCTCCCCTAGAACCGGTCAAAATACCAACTAGTAGCACAAATAATATCAAGAATAGAAATATGCCGATGTTTTTGATTATCCGTTTCATATCGTTCTTTAAAAAAGATCGCCGATTTTATAGATTTTATTTACCGCTTCCTTTGCCATTCCGAACACCAGCCGGAAATGATAAGGGCAATATTACCTTCCAACGCCAAAGCTAAAGAAATTTCCGGAAAAATTCCAGATCCCTTTCCACTACCAGATCCCAATTCTCTTTTAAATTATGGTCATCAGCTGGATATTTATAGTAAGTAATAGTTTTATCCAGTTCTTTTAATCTTTCAACAAACAAATCCGTATCGCTCATGGCAACCGATGTATCCCCTGTTCCCTGATGAAGTTGAAGCGGCGAGTTTATCCGTTCATAGTAAGAAGCGATTGAATATAAACTGCAGTCATAATTTTTGCTAAACTCATCAATGGCGCTGATCACCTTCCGGCCGCTGTCTTCAAATTCGGAAGCATATTGGAGAACTGATTCCGGAAAAGCTTTGGTTACCGGCGCCCAAAGGGTTGTCGGATAAGACTGGCCGGTAATTTCCAATACCGAAAGAGCGATCTGGCCGCCATTGCTGTGGCCCCAAAGAAAAATCTTTTCCTCATCCACGCTGATTTCCAAACCCTTGTCCGCCAAGGCCTGATTTAAGTTTTTAAGAGAGGCAAGCAAGCTCAGAACCGTTTCCGGGCGGCGGAAGCGGTTCAATAAGATATCGGCACTTTCCTCGTCAGACTGGCCAAAACCCAAAAAATCAGGCGCCAAAACCACAAAGCCGTTTTTGGCAAAAAACATGGCGCCGCTTCTGGTTCCCAAACCGGTAAAATAGTATTCTTTATCAACATAGCCCCTTAGCATCAGCAGCAACGGCAGTTTTTGGCCTGAAAGCGGCAGGGTCAGCTGGCCGGAAATCCGCTGTTTTTCTTCGGTCAAGTAATAAAAAAAATAGGCCTGATACTCGTCTGTTTTGTCTATTTCAGCGCCAACCTTGATCGGAGCGGCAGTAAACCGGGATTCAGCCAGAGCCGGAAAAGAATAGCGGTCCAAAGGTAAAGCCGGTTTTTCCGCCTCATTTTTCGTTTCTTTGGTAAATATTGTTGCCAGCGGCGAAATAATCCCCTGTTTATCCTTTCCCGGTTTCAAAAGATAAAGCCAGCCGGCAACTGCCAGCAGCAGTAAAAAGATGAATAACAGCACCAGTTTTTTCATTGTTTAAATTTTACCAGACAAAATAAAACCATTGCTATTTATTAGTTACAAATTAGTTTTGCCTTTTTTTCAATCTCTTTTTTTTACTTCTTTTTCGCATAGCCGCCGGTATAAAAGGGATTACCGTTAACAATGGCCAAAGGAATTCGGGAACTACAACTAGAGTCTGGTCAACCGAACTGACAGTTCCCAGGTATTGCAGGATCAATATGTCGGTCTTGATAAAGTTTTCAATCGGGCTGGTGGTGTAAGAACCGGAAGTATTGTTTAAGAAACAACGGATATAGTAAAGGTCCGCTCCGCCATTAACCGAGTAAGGCCGCCAGTTGGTCGGACTAATGGTCCAGTAAACCGCGCCGTCTTGAGTCAGGTTGCTGGTACCGTCAGTAAAGCCGGTAATACTCTCCAGAGATGACCAGGAATAGCCGTTCCAGTATTCCCAGTCCAGGTTAAGCGTACCTCCGGTAGCCCCGACAGTAGCCAAATCCACATTAATGCCCGAATACATTGAATCAGCCCCAAGGAAGAAATACTCTCCCCGGCTGCTGGCGTCTACTGCTTCAAAGTCCAAAGTATAGTCGCTATCCTCGTCAAAAAGGTATTCATCGGAATCGGCCGTATTACCACCGGCAGCTAAATCATCAATTCCGCCGCTGGCCGGAGAATAAACCCGAAATTCATCAATAATGCCGGCAATATTGCGGTCAGATGAAGAAACATCACCGATATAAGTATTGGTCTGGGGAGTAATCGCATTCCAGGCGCTGGTCGCATCCCGAGTCTGCAAAATAGAGTCAAGATAAAGGTCCGGCGTATCGGTAGCCGCATCATACTCCAGCCGGACATGGTGCCAGCCGCCGTCATAAATGTTAACCGTAACTGCGTCCCAGGAGTTGACATGAGACGAACCATCATCAATGGTAAAATCAATATCGGTATCATTCCCTCCCCGCGCCAGTTCCATGTTAATCGTCCCCGAACCATTGTCACTGGCAAAGAAAGCGCCGGTAGCCGCCGGAGTCCCGGTCTCTTTAAACCAAAACTCAACTACGCCAGCAGTGCCGCTGATATTACTACTGGAAGGGAAATAAGGCTCTTCATTGTCGGCATCCACCTGAATCCCCTTGCCATACTTGGCCTCCACAAAAGTAGCCGCCCCGTCTGATCCCCCGCTGCCGACATCCGGAGTTTCAAAAGCAGCTGTGCTTTCACAACTGGAATACCAAGTCAATTCGTCGGCAAAATAAGCATCGGCAACAGGAACATAGTCAACATTGTAATCAGTCCCTTCAACTAAACTTGCTCCTTCCAAAGTTACCGAATAAGGCTTGCTGTTCTGCTGGTAACTCCTAATCTTAAACTGCGGTTTATGACGTGGTGCTAAAAACGGATGTCGACTAGCACTAGTGGGAGTATTGTAAGCAGTCATATCAGAGTCACCAGCTTTGTCTGTTATATCTGAAATACTATATAAAGGCCAGTAACCCTGAAGATTACCAGCTTGAACCTCGTCAGGGAAAGCCCCGGCAGCCAACTGGCTACATTGTGCATTGGTCAGCGCCACGTTCCAAATAGCCGCTTCAGCAACTGTAGCAGAAAGGTAACTTGATGGCCCTCCAGAGTTCACCCGTGCGGCAATGCTGGTAGTATCCCTTGTATTTGGTGTTAACGAAGTAGTATTGCTTGTCGCAAAGCCGCCGTTTGTATAAACTATCCTGCTACTGCCAGAGGCAAAAACACCACAAACATGATACCAGGTTGAACTTGCCAAATTCGACGCAGAATCAGGAGAGTATGCCCTGCCCGTAGCATCCCAATTTGTTGCTGTAAATGCATCAAACCGCGGAGCACCGTTATTAGCATAAATAGAAATATGATCTCTATCGTAACCATCATCCACATCTGTAAGACTGATAATCGGATAAGAGGTAAAGCCACTAGCCGGCAGATCGTTTGACCACACCCACGCAGCCATTGTAAATGGATAATCAGTTACTGCGCCGCTAGAAACAGATAGATATTCGCTGTTGGCATCATCAAACAAAATGCTTCCTTCGCCAAGATTGGTGCCGTTAATATCCAAATTCACCTGGCTGCCCGAGGCCTCAGCCGGATAAATCCCCTCTGCTTCGTTGTAATAGTCAGGCATAAATCCTTTTTGCCAAAATGCGTTGGAAATCGTCCCATCATTGCTGTTGGCAGTTTCATCATAAGCTGTTGTTCCGGTATTTTCATTAAATCTCCAATAAGCAACCAGATTACTTTCAGTGCTTGGAACAAGCTGTTTATACATATTCTCTCTAATCTGGGCCGCTGTTCGCGCCACGTTCCAAACTCTTAGCTCATCCATCCGGCCATCCATAGTAATATTGCCATAAAGATTCTCCCCTAAAATCAGATCCTCGCCAGAGTCATCCAGCACCGCATCAACACAGGCATTTCTAGTAATATAGGAACTCACTTCCGTACCATCAATATAAACTCTAATATAACGGTCACCGGCATCATCATAAGTCATTGCCACGTGGTGCCAGCGGCCGTCAACTGCAAATTCATCAGTCCCGCTTGTTGCATCTGCGCT
>JAQTUQ010000052.1 GCA_028707255.1 Dehalococcoidales bacterium | reverse complement strand
AGAGGGCGCTGGAAAACCTCAAGAAATCGGCTTCTTTCATAAAGGTTCTCGGCAGCTATGAGAAGGGCAAGTTTATCGAGAGTTAATATTATTAAAAGTATGAAACAGAAAGGCTCCGAATTATATCGGAGCCTTTTGCATCATGTCCGGTAATTATAGAAAGAGTCAGAACGTCATAGTCATTGTCGTCAATGCTGCCGGTAAAACGAATACATCGTCACTGACACTGTTGAAAACTATATTCTTGTACTCGATTACGAAAGTCCCATCGGATGTTGTGGCTTCCACCTTTATCGGGAACCCGTATTGTTTCCAGATCCACATTTTAGTAACGGTTCCTTCAATCGTATACTGGACTACAGTACAAACCTTGCCGTCGTAGGTTTCGGTGCCGAGAATGACCGGGTTATAATCGATAATGCCTTCTGTTTCATCTAAAGCCGATTCCTGCTCTTCATAATTCATTACCATAACCATGCCGGTGGATTCATAATAAATCTTCATAGTATGAACATCGTCGTCCAGGACGGTTATCATCTTTTCGCCTTCGACAACCGTTTCAATCTTCATTTTGCTTCCCTTAATCCAGACTTTGCTTGTTTGGGGTGCCATACCGCCACCGGTTGTTACCATCTCGTAATAGACCGAGTCGATTCCTTCCGCATTCCCCAGTATATCCTCCAGGCTTTCCCCTGTCGTCGAGAATGTTGTCATTGCGGTAGTAGTTGGAGACGTAGTAGTTGCGGGTGTCGAAGTAGTGGTAGTAGTGGGTGTTGAAGTCGTTCCAGCGGTTGTCGTGGTGATTGTTGAGGATACAGGCGTTGAAGTTGTTGTAGATGAAGTCGTCGTTTGTGTAGTGGACATCGTTGTTTGCGAGGTCGTTGAGGAAGTGGCTTGTGAAGTGGTCGCACCGGTTGTGGTGCCTCCGCCGCCACTGCAGGCAGAGAGAACCGGAATGGCAACTAAAAGAGCGCATATTATCAATCCGAATATCTTGTTTTTCATAAAGACCCTCCCGTTTTTCGCATACTGTAAATTAAAGCCCCAAACAGACTTAAAGTCAATAGCTCTTTTGTTGAGTTAGCGGATATTTTCCGGTGCTTGTCGATGAAAACACGACCTATCCGATAATTGTAGTAGCTTTAGCGAAGGTTTATGGTGCTGCGGTTACGCTATCACATAGTTTTTCGGTTTTGATTTGATACGTCTCTCCATCAGTCGTAATGATGATAGTACCGCAGCTGTCCGTTCCGTAAATATGCGCCCCGATATCAAGCAATGCATCGAGCGTTTCCTGATGGGGATGACCGTAGCTGTTACCGGTCTCGGCCATATATATAGCAATCTCCGGCGTTAAAACAGAGAGGAATTCTGTAGAAGAAGCCGTTCTTGACCCATGATGCCCTACTTTCAGTATTTCTATATCGGGAACGGAGATAGCCGGCGATAAAAGCATCGATGTTTCGGACTTGTGTTCGGCATCTCCGGTAAACAGGAAATCGACGATTCCGTAGCTGAAACCGAGTACGATGCTGTTGTTGTTTAAATCGCTTGAAGTGATATCCGGATGCAAGACCAGCAGGGTCAATCCTCCGGCGCTGATAACATCGCCGCGCCTGGCGATGTGCATTGCGGCATTTTCCGCCTCGCTTGCCGATATAAAATCCGTAAAGGTTTTTGACGAATATGCGTAGCCGTCATACCAGATTTGCTCTACCGTGAATCTCTCAAGAACCGATATCAGTCCACCGATATGGTCGGCGTGGGCGTGAGTGGCTATCATAATTTCCATGTTACCGTCGACGTATCTATCGAGATAATCTGCAACTTGCGAGGATTTCTCGCCGCCGTCTATCAGGATTTCGGTCGTTCCGTAATCGATAAGTATGGCATCCCCCTGCCCCACGTCTATGAAGTGAACGCTTATTACTCCCGTAACAGGAGGAGGATCTTTTTCGTAATTGACCGCATACAGCGCGATAATCAAAGCGGCCAGCAACAGAAATAAAGGGATGATTATCTTTTTCATGGCTATTCAAAGTTTATATTAATTTTTGTAGTGATGGCCGCTATTGAAATATATAGTATTTTCGCTCATTTAAAACAGGTTTTTGATAATATCCGCTCCGGCTACGAAGGTTCCCAGCGAACTGCCCAGATTCGTCATAACGATAATCAGAAATACCCTCAGAAATCGATTTTTAAAAAAACCTTTAAAACTGAAGATGTCTTGCGGAATATTATTTACATCGTATACCGTCGGTTTTCTTACCGTAGCTTCCACCAACCCTGTCAACCATCCGCATGCCACCATCGGATTCAGTGACGTAAAAGGAGCGGCGACAATCGAAGTGAGGATGCTGAGCGGATGCCCCAGCGCCAGGGTCGTAAAAAGCCCGGCAAAGAGGCTGTTCCATAAAAACCAGAGAGATAGTTGTTGTATGCCGGTTTGAATATTGTTAATAAATCCGTACGCAATCAAACCGACGATAACCACGGGAATCGCCCAGCCGATTATCTTAAATACCGGGCTCCCTTTGGATACCTGCGTGATTTTCTCGATATCCTGTGTTTTATATATTTCTTCCTTCACCCCCGGAACGTGCGCACCGCCGAGTACCGCAACTATCTTACTCCCGGGCGCTTCCTTGATTTTATATGCCAGGTACTGGTCCCTTTCGCTGATGAGGACCTCTCCGATGGCGGGAAACTCATTACGCACTTCGGAAATAGCGGATTCCAGTATATCTTTCTCCAGTATTTCGTTGATATCGTCCTCGGTAATTTTAGTATCATCGACAAACGAAAAAAGAAAACCGTAAAAAAGCTTTAATTTACCCCATAGTCCCAGCTTTTTCCATATGCGGCGGAAGGTTATTTGAATCTGGCGGTCTGCCAAAACCAGCTCGGCGCCGGTTTCCCTGGCGCTTTCTATCCCCTGCAGCATTTCCCTGCCGACAATGGTATTCAGTTGCCGGGCCATCTTCTTCTGATATGCACTCAGGAAAAGGTTGGCAAGCATAAAGCCGACCTTCTTTTCCTTAATTACCTGCGCTATATTGGTATTTTCCCATGACTGGGGGTTTAAAATACTTTTGTAACGTCCTTCATCCAACTCGACGCAGACACTGTCGGGCTTTTCTTCCTCGATAACTTTTTTTACAAGCTGGGCGCTTTGCTCCGATACATGTGCGGTAGCGATTAAAATGATATTTTTACCGTTGTAATCCAGACGGGTTACGTTATTTTCCATACTTTATTTATTCTTTCTCTGCGTAAGGCGTTATCTGCCGGGTTCTCCGCATAACTGTCGATTTAATTATTAAGAATTATGAATGGTTAGCGGAATAAAGTAAAATTGAATATACGGGATAGTTATTTCATATGGGGATAGTACCTGTGATAATATGTGTATTCTCATCTATAACTTATCATATATCGTTCATCGTTCTTAAAGATGAGCTGATATGCTATAAGTTTGAATCAGGATTGTTACAATTAACATTTCAAGGGGATTATAATCAAGAGGAGGCAATAAGTTGAAGAAAAATGTTTTAAGGATAGCCGGTATCTTATTACTGATACTGTCATTATCCGGTGCAGTGTTTTTTTCGAGTTGCACGTTTGTTTATCCTTCTTTTATCGCCATTTCCTCTACAGGCGATACTTTGGATTCGGAAGTCGACCCTAATTTCGGAAGAGCCAAGTGGTTTATTATTATAAACACGGAAACAATGGAATTCGAAGCGATTGAAGGAGTCGGGGAGAACGTGGAAGCAGGGGCGGGAAAAGCGGCGGCAGAGAAAATCATCGGCACGGGTGTTAAGGGTGTTCTGACCGGAGAGATCGGCGGCAATTCAGCGGCAGTTTTATCTAAAGCCGGAATATATGTGTTTACCGGCGCTTCGGGAACGGTGGAATACGCCATTGAACAATACAAGCAGGGGAAATACTAAAAAAAGAGCGGATTGATAAGTTTGATTATGCCGTAATTGACATAAGTCTTGGTTTTATCTTAATAAACTTGGAGGCGATATATTACAATAGGTGTGTGATTCACAGACAATAGGCAGATAATAATGTCAGAAAGGTTATGAGTATCCGATTATTTTATAGCTAGTACATACCATATCACTTAATTAATTTTACCTTTTCCAAAGCAGCTTCTCGAACGATATCAACAACTGACATAGAGCTCAATGTCGCTCCAGTAACAGCATCAATTTGACCTCCGTCACATATTAATGCAGTGTCTTCGATATTTAACTGTACAAATTGACCGAAATAGCCTTTGTTAATTAATATATTCCAGAATCCAATATTTTCACCGTGGTTAACTACGTAAATATTTTTTATAGTGCTTTTATCCTCAAGGCCAACAAGTATACTCATTGGTGCAGATGATTTGCAAAAAAAACCACTGCCAGGATAACTTATGCCTTCAGCTAAGAAAACATACCCTATCTGTATTTTATTAATATCATATATTGTATATATATCTGTTTCTATATCGTGATAATAATAGCCGGCTTCATAGAATACATTCTTAATTAATGAGGTGGACCCAAGAAATCGGACAGGTAGTTAAGGTGGAGTCCTGCTAAAATAACAAAAGGAAAAGGAGCAGGACATGAAAGAAAGCAGAAGGAAACACAGCCCATCGTTCAAAGCAAAAGTAGCT
>JAQTUQ010000030.1 GCA_028707255.1 Dehalococcoidales bacterium | reverse complement strand
GTTTCCAGCCCGGCAACCGAGATAGTTATCGTATCTCCGGCGGCGATATTCATCCTGTCCGCCATAAAATAAGGAATGAGAACCGTATGTGGTTCTACCAGCAAAGCCAGCGCTGACATATCGAAGGTGCCGCTCATCTCGTCGGTCATATAAGAACTGGAAAATATATCCAATCCCATGAGCTGGATGGTTTCACCATTCAGTTTGACATAGCCTTCAACAACCGGTGAAGCTTCGATTTCGGGAAATTCCATTATCAGCCTAGTGTAGAAACTTTCATCCATTCCCAGCGGACCTCCGGTTATCTGATGGGTAGCGGTTCCCGTTACATTCTCAACCGAGATTTCAAAAGCTTTCTGGGCACTGGTGTTGGCGATGTCTATAGCTACCACAACGGCAACGCCGATGGAGACACCGATAATCGAAAGCAGGATTACCCATGGGTGCTTGAAGAAGTATTTCCAGATGGAACGTGAAAGTATCGGGCTTACCATGCGATTTCCTTACTCAGCTTTTTAAGCTTGCCCTCTTCCAAAATCAGCAAGCGGTCTGCGAATTTGGCAACCTCCCTGCTGTGGGTAACCATTATCAGGTTTTTGTTTCTTTTACGGATAAGCCTGTCCATGATATTCAGGATGTTCTGTCCGGTATCCTTGTCCACATTTCCGGTAGGTTCGTCTGCCAGGATTACCAGCGGGTCATGTACCAGCGCGCGGATGATGGCAATGCGCTGCTGTTCGCCGCCGGATAATTTATCGGGGTAATCGTTTTTACGGTCGAAAAGTCCGACTTCATTCAGTAACTCCATGGCGGATTCCCTGCCGTCCATTCGGTTCAGCTCAAGAGGCAGCAGTATATTCTCCATCACCGTCAGTGTCGGAATCAAGTTGAAGAATTGGAAAACGAAACCAATGTTTTTGCGGCGGAAGAGGGTTCTTTTCTGCTCGCTGAGGTTGGTGATATCGATTCCGTCGATGATAATTTTTCCGCTATCCAGTTTATCGATACCGCTGATAACGTTTAACATGGTCGATTTACCCGAACCGCTGCGCCCTAAAAGTGCCACGCATTCACCTTTTGCAAAATCGGCGTCGATGGATTCTAATACAGGGTGAACTGTCAGCCCCTCGACATAACTTTTGGTGGCTTTTTGCAGGGAAATCAGCGGGACGTTTTCGGCTTCTTTATTCATTTTCTTATTCCTATTCCTGGTATTTTGTATCGGGGGAACTGAAATTAATTAATAAATTTGAATAATTGAAATAGTTATTAACTAATTGTCACCGCTATGGTTCGCTAAGCCAATCAAATTAGTAGAGTCTGTCATTCTGGAAGCCTGAATTATCAGGCTGAAGAATCTTGGGTGTGGGGTAAACCGTACTATTCATCTCCTCCCCCAGGATGCTTCGTCCCGATGAGTCGGAACTCCAGCATGACAGTTAATCATCTTTTTACCCTTATGCTCGTATATTAGGCTTTTGAGTGATAAGAACATAAAATATTAATATAACTATTGTAGATTGAATAGAGTTTTCTTTCAACAATCGAGCCTGATAAGGTATAATCAAAGCGGTATGCTATCATCGTCAATCATTTCGGAGATACGGATTTGCTGCTTGAACTGAGAGTAAAAGATTTCGGTATTATAGAGGACATAAACTGGAACCTGAGTGAAGGTCTTAATGTCATCACCGGCGAAACCGGTGCCGGCAAGTCGCTGGTAATCGATGCGGTAGAGGCTTTGCTTTCGGGTAAAATCGAAGAAGAGAATATCCGCTACGGTTCCGACGGCACCTTTATCGAGGGTCTGTTTGCGTTTCCCGATAAAAAAGCTTCGTTCGACAGTCTTAAATCACTGCTTGAAGAAAATGGTTTATCCTGCGATGACGGGATGCTGGTAATAAGCTGCGAACTAAAAAAGCAAGGGCGCAGCGTGATTCGCATCAACCGGCGTGCCGTTCCGCGCAGCCTGCTGTCGCAGGTCGGGGCATATTTGGTTGATATTCACGGTCAGAGTGATCATCTTTCTTTGCTGAATACGGAATACCACATCGATTTCCTTGATTCCTATGCTCACACGCTCGATTTACGGCAAAAATTCGCTTCACTCTATTCTGAACTTTTGCAGGCAGAGTCCGAGCTTGAATCGCTGGCTAAAGCCGATAAAGATACATCGGCGCAAGAGGAATTACTGCGCTTTCAGGCAGATGAAATTAAAAAGGCGAAGCTGGTGGATGGCGAAGATGCCGAATTGGAGCAGGAGCTTAAAATCATCTCTGCCAGCGAGCAGTTGAAAGCCTCTTCCTTCGAGGTTTACAGCATGTTAAACGGCGAGGACTCCGCTTCGTCCTCGATACCTGCGCTGGAGGCGTTGAACTGGGCGGTGCGCATCGTCGGCAGGCTGGTTGAACTGGACCCTTCTTTAAAGCCCGAACTGGCAATGCTGGAAGGGGTTGTGCCCGATGTCGAAGAAGTGGCACGCAGCATCCGCAATTATTCGGAGAATATGGAGTTCGATGCAGGACGTCTTGCCGAAATCGAAGACCGTTTGGAACTCATCCGGAATCTCAAGAGAAAATACGGGCAATCCGTTCCCGAAATCCTGTCCTATCTCGAAGGAATCGAGAGCAAGCTGGGCAGATTTTCCAATTCGGCAGAACGCATCGAAGAGCTTAAAAAGCAATCCGCCTCACTCAGGCAGGAACTTGGTAAACTTGGATGTGAATTATCGAATGAGCGCAGGCAGGCTGCCAAGAAACTAATCGAACAGGTAAACAGCGAGTTGGCTGATTTGAAAATGGAACAGGTGAAGTTCGACGTCTCAATAATGCAGAAGAAATCCGCAAACGGTATTCCCTCTCCCGACGGTGAAAATTACGAGTTTAGCAGGAGAGGCGTCGATTTTATCGAGTTCATGGCGGCTACCAACCCCGGCGAGCCCTTCAAACCGCTTGTAAAAATTGCCTCTACCGGTGAAATATCGCGCTTCATGCTGGCTTTAAAAGGGGCGTTCTCCAAAACGGATAACATCCCTATCCTGGTTTTTGACGAAATCGATATCGGGGTGGGGGGCAGGTGCGGAGAGGTTATCGGTGAAAAACTGTGGTCACTGGCGCGCGGCAGGCAGGTTCTATGTATAACGCACCTGCCTCAGATAGCTGTTTTTGCCGATGCGCATCACGCTATCCGCAAGAACACCGACGGCTCGCGTGCCTCTACTACGCTGGAAAGCCTGACGGGCGATGCTTTAATCAGTGAGCTTACAGTGATGCTGGTGGGCTCTCAATCTTCCGAATCTTCTGTTAACAGCGTTAAAGAGTTGATGCAGAAAGCTATGGATTGGAAGCAGGGGAATAGAAAGTTAATCTAACCAATCTCCCTTTATTCTACTTCACAATTTTTAATGATAAGTTAAATTAGTCTATAACAGTCTATTCGTGAAAGATTGCTTCGTCCTCCTGCATCGTCCTCGCAAAGACAGTTTGGATTCGTCGCCACATCCTTTTCCGACGAGTCGAGACTCATGGCGGGCGGCTTTTTATTGTCAGTCTGAGTGAAGCGAAGAGTCTAAATGCAATACCATGACTGTTTATATTCTTCGGACTAATTTATTAGGCGTCAAGAATAACAGGGTATATTAACGATGGTTTTCTCTCCTTTCAACAATCGCTGTAATCAGCACAAATGAAAACACACAAAAAAATTGCAACGAAAAAATGTATTTATACAGCACTTATTACGACGAATAATTGTCGGATAGCCTTGAAAATAGCGTGCGGGTCTTCTCATTCTAAGTTTTGATGTACCGGGAAAGAGTATAAATGAAGGGGGACGAATGTATCCATGCACCTAAAAACAAAACCCCCTCTAAATGCAGAGGGGGTCTAATCTATCTAACGCAGATTAAGTTATCAGTCGTTATCTGCCGGATACGAGCCGTCTTCGTCATGCACTTCGTCTCCCCTCAAAGGCGGATAGAAGATGCATACCATATGCATATCTTCACTCCCGCCTCGCAGGATATGCCGGTCGTTATTATTAAGGGCATACAGAGTACCGACGGTAATGCTGTGAGTAATACCGGTCGATAAATCTTCGATACTGCCGTTGCCGGACACGCAATAGACTGCCTCGAGGTGGTTTTTATACCATATCGGGGTCTCGGTTCCGGCTTTAATTATGGTATCGTTTACCGAAAAGCCCATACCGTCTTTTTTGGTTATCAAGCGGCGGCTTATCCAGTGACCGTGAGGGTCGCTGACATCGTTTTCAGTATTTATAGTTTCATTAAGCTTGCGAATTATCAATTATTCCCAAACCTCCGTCCCCGTTATTTTTCACTTCCATTAATGCCACTATCGATTCCTCTACAATATCGAGTCCTTTTACAAGCAGCTTCTCTTCTATTATCAGCGGCGGCAGGAATTTCAGAACGCTGTTATCCGCTCCGGCAAGCTCTATTACAAGCCCTCTGCAGAAGCATTCCCTGGAAATTTGCCTTGCCATTCCCTTGGGTGCTACATCAAGACCGTATATCATACCCTTTCCGCGTACCTTGCAACTAAGTTCGGGATATTTTTCGGCAATGATATTCAGCCTGTCCCTGATGATTTTTTCTTTAGCTTTTATCAGTTCAGCCAGTTCATCTGTTTTCCAGTATTCGAAGAGCTTTGTAGCGGATACGAAAGCAAGGTTATTGCCGCGGAAAGTACCCGTGTGCTCACCCGGTTTCCATTGGTCGAGTTCGGGGCGTGCCAGCACCAGCGCCAGCGGCAATCCGCCGCCAATGGATTTGGACATGGTTATGATATCGGGGTAAATTCCCGATTCTTCGAAGCTGAAGAAGGTTCCGGTACGGCCGTTTCCAACCTGTATATCATCGACAATCAGTAAAATGTCGTATTCACGGCAAATGTGCTCGATTTCAACCAGCCATTCTTTATGTGCTACGTTGACTCCGCCTTCGGCCTGTACTGTTTCCATGATGATAGCAGCCGGCAGGTCGATTCCGCTGCTTCCATCTTCCAGAAATTTGCGCAGATATTGGGCAGTGTTTACTTCTTCACCGAAGTAGCCGTCGAAAGGCATAAAAGATACGTTGGAGCGGTTGATGAACGACTCATCACGGTAAAAGGCATTGCCGGTTACCGCCATTGAGCCCATGGTCAGCCCGTGAAAACCGTTGGTAAATGAAATGACATTGGAGCGTCCCTTTACCATGCGCGCCAGTTTGAGGGCGGTTTCCACGGCGTTGGTTCCGGTAGGTCCGGTGAACTGTACTTTATAGTCCATATGCCTCGGCTGTAAAATATCGTAGTAAAAAGCTTCGAGGAATTCCTTCTTGGCGGTGGTAGCCTGATCCAGACTGTGGATTATTCCATCTTTTTGAATATATTCTATCAGCGCCTGGCTAACGACGGGGTTATTGTGACCGTAATTAAGCACGCCGGCTCCGGCAAAGAAATCGATATACTCTTTTTCCTGTTCATCATAGAGCAAGGCTCCCTTAGCTCTTGTAAAGATAGTAGGGAAAGACCTGACGTAGCTTCTTACCTGTGATTCCACCTGGTCGAATATTCTCATTTTACTTATCTCCTTTTCTTTCAAAAGGCCCGATTCTGAACAACCGTTCCGCTTCGTGTTCTTCCCCTAGAAGAGAGGCGGGAAAATAGTCGCTCTCAATGCAATTGGTATTATAGGCCTCTGTTAATTTTCGGAATAAAGCACGCGATGCTTTATTCGAAGTGGTAATCGTTGTTTCAATATAAGTAATACCGTTTTCGACAGCCAGAGTTATAAGGTGTTCCAGTAAAGCGGTACCGATTCCGCGGTTATGAAAATCGGGGTCAACACCTATCTGCCAGACAAAGAGGGTATCGGTGCGGTGTGGGTGTGGGTATGCCGATACGAAACCGATTATTTTTTTGCCGGCCTCTGCTACTAAACAATACTTATCGAACTGGGTGCATAGCAAGAGGTAGCAATAGCGGGAATTAAGGTCGAGAGAGGGGCATTTTTCGGCGATTAGATATACTGCCTGGCCATCTGATTTAACGGTATTTCTGATACCAAAATCTGATCTTGTTTCATCCTTCATAACAAGCGCCGATAAACGGGGCGTTATCATCAATAACTTTAACAGGTGTATTTACCGGCTAGTTTCTCCTTGACTGCGAAAACAGTCGTTGCAACGGATTCTGTTTCTAATCCTTTTCTGGAATTATAATACTCCTAAAAAATGGGTTTATTCGGCTTCTTTTATGGTGACATTCTAGCACTTTGAGGATTATTATTCAATTATAATGGCTTTTTAGTATATTGTTTTATACCTGTTTAATGTAAAATAATGG
Source organism: Dehalococcoidales bacterium (assembly GCA_028707255.1). GTDB lineage: Bacteria > Chloroflexota > Dehalococcoidia > Dehalococcoidales > UBA5627 > UBA5627. The sequence continues at coordinate 14,642 of JAQTUQ010000030.1, read as the reverse complement.
GTATAAGGATACTAATAAATATTAAGGAGCAAAAGAGTGGAGCAACTAAAAGTGACAGGCGGGATATTATGTGTCGGAGGAAGCCCAAGAGCAGGGGGCAACTCGGATATTCTGATAAGACATTTTCTTAAGGGCGCACGGGAAGTAAACATTACTGCCGAGGAAGTTCAAATAAGAGATTATCAATTCCAAACCTGTACGGCTTGCGAGAGATGCCGCAAAGATAAGAGTTGTACCGGGCTTCTGGACGATATGCAGTTTATTTATCCGAAGTTCAGCGGGGCACAGGGATTGATTTTAGTTTCTCCGGTATACAATTACAATATCACCGCATTGATGAAATCCTTTATAGACCGATTGTACTGCTATTACAACTTTGACGATGAACGCCCGGGGAAATGGTCGAGTCAACTACAAAATCAGGGCAGAAAGGCAGTCATTGCAGCTGTGGCGGAGCAAATTAGCTCCGAAGATAGCGGCATAGAGCTGGCATTAAAGGCAATGCGACTGCCCCTTGAAGCGCTGGGTTATGAGATTATAGCTGAGTTGCCGGTTAGCGGTGTTTTTCAAAAAGGCAGAATATTAAAATATCCTGAAGTCTTAAGTAGCGCTGAATCTCTCGGGAAACAACTGGGTAATTCTCTAAAAAACCTGAAGTGAATGCTTGGTAATCACATAAAATTTTGGGATTTTGTCCTGTTGTTTTCTTAATTTCAGCTTTGAAAAAGTCTAAAATAATGCCTGATTATTGACATAAGGGTGTCATAAAAGTTATTATAGAAAGAACAGTTTCAAGAGGGGGAATTGATATAAAAACATCATTTAAATTTCATAATAGTTGTTTTTGGTGCTAATTTATCAATAGATATAAATTTCCTTTTTTCAATATTACATCCGATGCCCAGGGTGGTATTTCCTGACTATACCGCCCGGTATTACCGCTTTACAGCTTCTTAAATCCGCCTTTTTGTGTACAAATGGAAACAATAAAGTATTAACAATTATATTTTTAAAGGTATATTATGAATATCAAGATAGAAGCAAAAAATCTGGTAAAAATATACGGAGAAAATACCGATAAAGCCCTGGAACTATTTAACCAGGGTCTTTCGCGCAGTGAAATTATTCAGGAAACCGGGCTTACGGTAGGCGTGGCCAATGTTAATTTTGAAATCGCCGAAGGCGAGATATTCGTTATTATCGGCCTTTCGGGCAGCGGGAAATCCACTCTGCTGCGTTGTATCAACGGTCTGCTTATGCCCACCAGCGGTTCACTTTTTGTAGATGACAAAGCCGTGGAAAAGTTAAATGAGGAAGAACTGCGCAAACTTCGCGGCGAAAAAATCAGCATGGTATTTCAGCATTTTGCCCTATTGCCGAACCGTACCATTACGGATAATGTCGCTTTCGGTCTTGAATTGAGAGGCACTCCACTGGAAGAAAGGCGTAAAAGAGCACAGGAAGCATTGGTTAAAGTAGGTTTGGAGGAGTGGAAAGACAAATTACCCAGTGAGCTTAGCGGGGGTATGAAACAAAGAGTGGGTCTGGCGCGGGCTCTGGTTATGGATTCGGATATCCTGCTGATGGACGAACCGTTCGGTGCACTGGATGCTCTTATACGTGCCGAAATGCAGGAAGAACTGATATCGCTGCAGCGGGAAATCAAGAAAACAGTTGTTTTCGTAACCCACGACCTGGATGAGGCCTTAAGGCTCGGAGATAGGATTGCCATTATGCGTGATGGCGCCATCGAACAGGTCGGTACTGCCGATGAAATTCTCTCGAACCCGGCAAATGAATATGTCGAGAAATTCCTACAGGGTATCGATGTATCCAAGATACTGGATGCCAACAGCATTTCCAAGTGGCCGCGCGAGGTTATCAGGGAAACGGAGGGTGTCTCTGTCGCATTGCACCGCATGAAAAAAGCAGATACGGATTACCTGTTCGTACTGGGCGCCAGGAATAAGCTGGTTGGAATGATATTGCGGGAAGACGTTTTGAAGTTGGCTAAAGACAAACAGACGAGTATTAAAGATATTATTAAAGAAACAGACTCCGTCCAATCGAATACAATCATGAGAGACGTTTATCCCGAATTGCGTAATGCTGAAAAAGATTTGGCGGTTCTCGATGAGAACGGACGTTTTCTGGGTGTGATAACACACAGTATATTGCTGATGACACTGGATGAGCGTAAGGGAGGTGACGGGATTGCCGAGTCTTGAATTACCCAAACTGCCTTTAGGTGACGCCATCGAGTGGTTTGTCAGATGGCTGATAAAAAACCTCGATTTAATTTTCGATTTCGTCAGAGAGGTTCTTAATGCTATTACCGGAGCTTTCAGCGATGGATTGCTATGGGTGCATCCTGTCTTTCTAATAATCATATTTGGTGTACTTATATGGTTAATCACCAATAAATTGACTGCTCTTTTTAGTGTAGTCGGTCTGGCGCTGGTGTGGAATATGGGCCTATGGCCTCAACTGGTAAATACCCTTGTTCTGGTGGTTGTTGCCGTTGTTATTGCCCTGCTTATCGGAATACCCACCGGCATCTTGATGACACGCAGCCGGAAATTAGAGGGTGCGATGAGGCCTGTGCTTGATTTTATGCAGACGATGCCTCCTTTCGTTTATCTGATTCCGGCAGTGATGTTGTTCGGTATCGGTGTGGTTCCCGGCCTCTTTGCCACCGTAATATTTGCCATTCCGCCGCCCGTGCGCCTGACTTACCTTGGTATAACACAGGTTCCGGAAGAAATGAAAGAAATGGCAGTCGCCTTCGGCGCTAATGACCGACAGGTATTGGCAAAAGTTGAATTGCCGCTATCGCTCCCGAGCATTATGGCGGGTGTTAATCAATGCATCATGCTCGGTATTTCGATGGTGGTTATCGCCTCTATGATTGGCGCGGGTGGTTTGGGTGAAGTAGTGATGCGTTCCGTCAGTCGGCTTGACCTGGCGCTCGGTTTTGAAAGCGGGCTTGCCATAGTAATTCTGGCGATGGTTTTGGATAGAATGAGCCGTAATATAGGTTCGGGAAAACAAATACCTTTATCCCGGATAATCGAAAGATATAAGAAACATCGAAAAAAGAAAGAAGCGGAGCAATCAGCTTAAATTATATAGGCAGTTGCTTAAAGAAAGGGGGGATGCCCAATAGATAAAGTTTCCGTGAGGATAACCTAAAACTATTAGAAAGAGGAGGATAACATGTTTAAAAAAATTGGTCGTTCAATGGTAGCGCTACTTGCTACTCTCATTTTGACAGCCGGACTTATGAGCGGCTGTGTCTCAGGTGAAAAAACTATCAAAATCCCCTATGTCCAGTGGGCTTGCGCCGAAGCCGAAGCTCACCTTGCGCAGTTTATACTGGAAGAGATGGGCTACAAAGTGGAACTCAGCACAGTTCAAGCGGGCGTTATGTGGACATCGGTGGCTACCGGCGATGCCGATGTATTTACTACTGCATGGCTGCCCTATACACATGCTTCGTACTGGGAAGAATACGGTGACGATCTTGAAAGGCTTGGCGTTATGTTCGACCAGGCTGTACTGGCGCTGGTAGTTCCTTCCTATGTCACCATCGATTCGATTGCCGAAATGAAAGACCATAAAACCGAGTTTCAGGGTCGTATTGTCGGCATAGATCCCGGCGCAGGTATAATGGAAGCGACGCGCAATACCCTGATGCCTGCCTATGGACTGGATGACTGGAATCTGATGGAATCCAGCGAAGCGGGAATGATATCCGAACTCGAACGTGCGATAAACAGGGGAGAATGGATAGCTGTAACCGGTTGGGCTCCGCACTGGAAGTTCTTTGCCTATGACCTCAAGATTCTGGAAGACCCCGAACTAACCTATGGCGGGATGGAAGAAATCGTCATTATTGGCAGAGATGGCTTTACCGCGGATTTTCCTGATGCGGCTGAATTTTTCGCAAAATGGAAAATAACCGCCGACCAACTGGGTGAAGTTATGTACATGATTAATATCGATAAAATGGACCCTGCGGAAGCTGCCAGCACCTGGATAGAAGATAACCGTGACATTGTTAATACCTGGCTTCCATAGGATTATAAATATATAAACCTATCAATTTTAAAGAGGGGGCGATGAACCCCCTCTTTAAAATTTCAACATATGTTTATGCCGCCGCCATTTCCGCAGATAACTCGTCAATAATAGACATGGCATAGTTGATATTTATGGCGTATCCCATGCCTTCAACGCCTACGGCTGATATTTTGGCGTTGGTGATGCCGATTACTTCACCGCTCATATTTACCAGCACCCCGCCACTGTTGCCGGAATTTATAGCAGCGCTGGTTTCTATAAGTTCATAAAGCGATTGCTGTCCGACCGTAATTGAAATATGCAGCTGGCTGATTATCCCTTCCTTGGCGCTGACTCCCATATCGAGCGAATTGCCCATGGCTACCACCCATTCGCCGACCGTCAGTGTCGAAGCGTTACCGATTTTCAAAGCCGTCAGATTACCGGCGTCGATTTTAAAAATCGCTATATCGGCTGCTTCGTCATAATAAACGGTTTCAAGGGCTACATCATAGATGTCTCCGTTATCCAGCGTTACTTTAATGGTACTGGCATCTTCAATGACGTGGTAATTTGTTACGATAATACCGCTTTCGTCGATTATCCAGCCGGAACCGGCGCCTTCGACAACATAATCATAGGTAAAACTGCCCCAACCATATTTATAAACAGCAGTTGTATTTATAGCTACTACTCCTGCTCTGACAGTGGAAACCACATGCGCAATATTTTCGAGGGTTGTGCCGGTAGAAGTTTGCCCGCCCAGATTCTGAATAGCGGCTTCAAGTGATGCTATGCTGCCTGCCAGCGAAGAAAGGTCGTCGATGTCGCTTTGCAGCGAAGCAATCTGTGCAGTGGCTGTCGAAAGTTGCTCTTCCAGTGAACTTATTTGGGCGCCGGCTTTTTCAAGCTGATTTTCCTGAGCGGAAAGCATGGATACACCGATTAAGGTGATGATAATAAGGATAATGGTAATCGGTACAAATATCCACTTGATAACAGTATTATTCATTTTATAAACTCCTGTGTGTAAATTAGTTTTATATTAACTTCAATAATGATGTATCAGGTCAGAAGCCCTTATTACTAAATGTACGAAAAACTGATTTGTACATACCGTTTTCTGCGGTATAAAATAATAACGGCATTATCTTAGTCTTTACACGGTATTTATTTAATTTTATCGGTTAGACGGTAAGAGGTGAATTAAATATTCTTAATGCAGATTAATTGTATAGCCTTGTATAATTATATCAAAGGTTTACCGATAAAAAATAGGAACGATAATTGTTAAACGGCGTAATAGATTTTGCACATTGTTTATTAAACCGTCAGATTACCAGCAGCAGTCCGACCAGCGATAAGGCGGCGATGGGAGGCAAGGCCGGCATCGGTTTTCCTTTAATAATATATGATTGAATCAGGTAGGCGCAGATAAGTCCGGCAAGCGAGAATGCGGCAACCAGCAAAGCGGAATTAAATCCGAGAGCAAAGTAAACTGCCGAGGTCAAAAGGAGCGGGAAACCGATATCGCCGCCGCCCAGTATCGAGTGATTGAAACGTTCCGGCGCATTTTTTATTTCTACGCTCACGGCGTTTCTGTTTTTCGGGCTTTTCAGACTTCCTTTCCATTCGCCGATACTGTGAGGGATGACAAAAGCCGGCAGGCTGTCCGAAGATTCCATTTTCTTTGCCATCCATGTCATAAAGCCGAAACGCACAGCCAGAAAGTCATAGACCGCGATTACCAGAAGCAGTATCATGGCGGTCCACGGCGATACAAGACGTCCGAAGACGGCGCCAAGGCTGACCATCGTCAGTATCATTATGATATTGTGCAGCCATATGCGGGGCATAAAGAACCATAAAATACCCATTGCCAGCGCAATGATAATTGAAGGAAGGAGCGGCATCCAGAAAACCTGGACGATGAAGATGCCCCATGAAAACAGGAACGCAAACAGCGCCCTAAACAGAATCTTGAGGGCTGAAAGCGGTATCACAAACAGCACCACAGCCAGCACCAGTACAACGGCGAAAAAGTAAATCAGGATTGCCCCCAGCGATGAAAATACGGGGGTCTCTTGTTCTATTATCGTTATCACTTCCGTCACTTGTGTTTGTGTGGCGGTGGTGGTGATGACCTCGTTGGATATAGTGGTGGTTATGGTAGTGGTTGCTGTATTGGTTGTAGTTCCGGTGGTTGTAGTGGTGGTTGTGGTCGGCCACAGTATTACCTCTTCGGGTTGGGTAGGTATGACGATTTCATGCTCTGCAAAGTAGGCGTCCTGTCTTATAATGACGCCGAAGGTGATTGCCTGTGCAATGACGAATATTAAAATGCCCCAGTATACGGGCTTGATTTTGAAATTTTTCCAGTTCATTGTCCGTCCATTCTAAACCAGCGATATAAAAAAGTCTATTTTCATTGAATAAGCACTGTTTTTTTATTAAAGAACCGCTATAATAAAAACGCAGAAATCTTATAAAGGATACTTGATATTTTGTAAAATTAAGGTAAAATGTGGTGAATTATGATAGAAGTGCTAAAGAATAAAAATCAAACCACGAAATTCCAGATTCTGGTCGAGATTGCCGATAAAGGCCCCGATATTCAACAGCGCGAAATTGCCAGGGAACTGGATATCACGCCGCAGGCGGTATCCGATTATATTGCGCAGCTTATCAATGACGGGATGCTGGTGGCGCTGGGGCGTTCCAGCTACCGTGTTACCAACGAGGGCGTCAACTGGGTAATCAAGGCTCTGAAGGAATTGAACAGCTATAATCTATATATTCAAAGAGCCGTGAACAATATTTCCATCTGTGCCGCTCTGGCGGAAGCGGATTTAAAAAATAACCAGCAGGTGTCATTGAAGATGAAAGACGGATTGCTTTATGCTTCCCCCGAAATCGACAACGGGGCAAGCGGTTTTACCGTTTCCTCTGTAAAAGTCGGTGAAGATGTCGGTATTTCCGGAGTACAGGGTATCGTTCCGTTAAAAACTGGTAACATTACGATTTTCAAAGTCCCCGACATTGCCAGAGGCGGTTCACGCAAGGTCAATTATGATGCGCTCAAAAAATATGCGGCTTCCGGCGACATTATAGCCGGGCTCGGGATTGAATCCTATGCTGCGCTCTCGAAAAGCGGCGTCGATTTTTATCGCTACGGGGTTGTCGATGTTACGGTTGAAGCTGCCAGAACCGGCCTTAATTTGCTTGTTTGTTGTGTCGAAGGAGAATTAAATGAGTTGATAATCCGGCTGGAAAAGGAAAAAATTCACTACGAACTGGTGGCGGATTCGAGTTTATAAATCCGGGCGAAAGCCTGTCAGGTAAAAATATACTGATATCATGTGAAAGGGAGAACGATGAAAAAATCAGTTTATCTTTATGTTTTCGATACCATGGCCGATTGGGAAACCGGTTATATAACCGCCGAAATCAATTCGGGCAGGTTTTTTAAAAAGGAGAGCACATCACTTAAATTGGTTACTGTGGGCAACAATAAATCCGAGGTAACTACAATGGGAGGATTGAAGTTTAAGCCGGATGTCGAAATCGCCGAGTTGAAGATTAAAGATGTGGCTGTTTTGGTTTTACCTGGGGGAGATACATGGCTGGATTCAGTACACGATGCCATCCTTTCCGTTGTAGAAGAATGCCTCAAGGAAAATATCGTTGTGGCTGCTATCTGCGGAGCGACGTTTGGTCTTGCCAGAAAGGGCTTTTTAAACGGACGTCCGCATACCAGTAACGACCTTGAATTTCTGAAGGCGGTTTGTCCCGATTACAGCGGAGAAGCTTTTTATCAAAAACAGCCGGTTGTGACTGACGGAAATCTGATTACGGCTTCCGGCATCGCTCCACTGGAATTCTCGGCGCAGGTTTTTAGCAAGCTTGAAGTTTTTACACCGGAAATAGTGGATGCCTGGTATCAGCTTTACAATACCCGCGACCCGAAATACTATTTCAGGCTGATGAGCGAAATCCAATAATGAAACTGTTTTCTTTAGCTTGTTTGCGGGTGAAATAAAGTCTTTTATATAAAAGGTATTTCCAAAAAATTCCATTTAGCTATAAAAAACTATTGACAAAGTCTCTTCAGCTTATTATAATCAAGTGGAATTGATAATTATCAAGGAAACTTTATTAAATGAGGTGCTAATTTGGAGCAATTTTCAAGGTTTATAGCTATTATTGGTTTAATAGCCGTTATGGCTTTATCCGTTCCTTATATTTCCAGCTGCATACCGGAAGCGGAAACAGTTACCGCAACCACCACGAAGACGGTAACATCCACATCTGCCACGACGGTAACTTCAACATCCACTGAAATCGTCAATAACACTGTTACTTCTACATATACTAAAACTGAGACGTCGGTTTCCACGGTAACCGAAACCGTTCGATTGATAACGGTAACCGATGATGCCGGTATAACCTATACCTTCGAAGGACCGGTAGATACAATAGTCTCGCTGGCTCCCAGCATAACCGAAATCGTCTATTTTACAGGTGCCGGCGATAAACTTATCGGCAGAACCGATTACTGTAATTACCCCGAAGAAGCGAGCGAAGTCGCCAGCATCGGCGGCTATTATGACCCTAACAAGGAAAAAATCCTCCTGCTTAATCCCGATGTCGTACTGGCAGACAGTATTCAATGCACTACCGGTGACGTCGAATGGTTTCAATCGCAGGGATTAACAGTTATCGTTATTGCTCCCTCCGATATCGAAGGTGTTATGAGGGATATAATGCTTGTCGGCACGCTGGCAGGGAATCAGGATTTCGCCGCTTATGCTGTAGCCGGTTTGGAAAACAGAATAGATGCTGTCTGTAATACCCTTGGCGGGCTTGGTGAAGCAGAAAAACCGTCTGTATTGCATATTACCTGGTATGACCCTTTATGGACTGTAGGCAAATATTCATTTTTAGATATCATCATCGAAATGGCCGGCGGTATCAATATCTTTGGTGATGTGGAATGGGATGTCCAGGTTGACCTGGAACAGGCTGTGATACGCAATCCCGATATTATTACCGTTGTAACGGACCATGGTTCCGAGATATCTTTTCATTCGGTTATTGCGGAAGGCTCTCCTTTTAAAGAGACAAATGCTTATTTGAACGGGTGCATTTATATAGTCGATTCAGATATTGTTTGTCGTGCCGGCCCGCGTATAGTGGATGCCCTGGAACTATATGCCAGACTTTTACATCCGGAATTATTTTCTTGAAATAGGATAATTATGTACAATTAAATATTCATACCATTCGGGAAGATTAAAAGATACTCTCGGATGGTATGTCCGTTGTTACTTTTTTAAAACCGGCAAAATTATGGAAGAAGAAAAGAAAATAATTACTCTTAATCCGGTCAAATGGAAGGGGCGGGTGATTTCTATTGCCTGCCTGCTGGTATGTTTACTGGTTTTTATAGTTTTTGCCGTAAGTTCCGGAAGCTCATCCATTCCTTTTGCAACCACTATAAGCATTATACTGTCAAAGATTCCCTTTATTTCCATACCCGAAACATGGCAGGGTACGGTAGAAACGGTTATCCTCAATATCCGTATGCCGCGTGTTATTCTAGCCGGTGTTACCGGGGCTGCGCTGGCAGTAGCCGGAGCCACTTACCAGGGGCTTTTCCGTAATCCGCTGGCAGACCCATATTTGATAGGTGTTTCACAGGGCGCCGCACTGGGCGCTGTTATTGGTTTCCTGATTCCAATAAGCAGTTCCTTCTGGAGCTTAAATCTGGTATCGATATTTGCCTTTATCGGAGGATTGGGTGCGGTATTCTTAGTCTACTCACTGGGGAAGGTGGGGAAAAGCCTGCCGATGACGACATTAATTCTTGCCGGTGTCGCTCTGGGAGCATTCTTATCTGCCATTACCTCTTATCTTTTAATAACCAGTGGTGAATCTTTTCGCGGTATGTCGTCATGGCTACTTGGCGGCTTCTCGTCTCCAAAATGGATTCACGTTTGGATAACCGTACCGATAATAACCCTGGGTTCTTTGTTTATATGCCTCTATGGACGTTCATTGAATGTTATGCAATTCGATGAAGAGCAGGCACAGCAACTCGGTATCAACGTCGAAAGAACCAAGCGTATTTTACTTGTAGTGGCTACTTTAATTACTGCCGCTGCCGTCAGTTTCGGCGGTATTATCGGGTTTGTGGGCATCATAATACCGCATGCGGTACGTTTGATATGGGGGCCTGATTTCCGTTTTTTGCTGCCGCTGTCTATCCTTTGCGGCAGTATATTCCTGATTCTTGCCGACCTTTTGGCAAGAACGGTTATGCCGCCGACCGAAATACCGCTGGGGATAGTGACCGCTTTCTTCGGAGCTCCCTTTTTCCTGTATCTCCTGAGGCGTAAAAAGAAAGCGGTTTTTTAGGTAAGGAGAAATATTATGCAAAAATTGTCCTTAAAAAATGTTACTCTCGGATATGGCGAAACAATAGTTTTATCAGGTATCGATATGGATATCCTCTCGGGGGAACTGCTGGGCATTGTCGGACCCAACGGGTGTGGTAAATCCACGTTAATAAAAGGTATAACCAGAGTTATTCCGCTTAAGGGTGGCGATATATTTCTCAATGATAGGTCTATCGCAGGTATATCGCAAAATGATATTGCCCGCACTGTAGCCGTTGTTCCTCAATCGGCTTCACTGCCCGAGGCGTTTACCGCTTTTGAAATAGTCCTGATGGGGCGTACTCCGCATATGAAATTCCTGGAATACGAAGGGCCGAAAGATATCGATATCGCTGTAAAAGCAATGAAAATGACGGATACTTTTCATCTTGTCGAAAGACGAGCAGGCGAGCTTTCGGGCGGTGAGAAACAGCGTTTAACGATTGCCCGTGCGCTGGCGCAGCAACCCAAGATAATCCTTTTAGATGAACCCACCTCGCATCTTGATATCAACTACCAGATCGAGACGCTGGAACTGATATCCGTGCTGTGTAAAAAGGAAGGATTGGCCGTACTTGCGGCTTTGCACGACCTGAATCTGGCAGCACAGTATTGCGACCGCATCATAATGCTGAATAAAGGCCGCATTTTTAATGAGGGAACCCCATACGAAGTGGTAACTGCAGTCAATGTCAAACAGGTCTATGGTGCCGATGTTTGTATATCTTCTCATCCGGTAAACAGACTTCCGGTTACACTGGTAACGGGTAACCGCGGGCATAATGGAAACTGAAAATATGTGAATAATTGATTGTGCAGAGAGGTTATTAATGAATAGCTCGCTATCACCGATATTGAATAAAATAGAACCTGGCGATAAGGGGGTAATGGAGCTTGCCCGCAAACGGCAGGATTCGCTTACCAAGCCCCGCGGCAGCCTCGGCAAGCTGGAGGATGTATCTGTCAGGGTGGCCGGTATGCGCCGCTGTATTACCTCTACATTCGATAACAAAGCCATTGTAGTGATGGCGGCAGACCACGGTGTGGTGGCTGAGGGTGTCAGCGCCTATCCGCAGGAGGTAACCCGTCAAATGGTCTATCCGCTTCTGACAGGATGCGCTGCTGTCAACGTCTTTGCAAGGCATATCGGGGCGAGAGTCGTTGTCGTGGATATGGGAGTCATCGGCGGATTCGAGCCGAATCCCTTGCTCGAATGCAAATCTGTTGCTTTCGGTACCGCCAACATGGCGCAGGGTGCGGCAATGACGCGCGAGCAGGCGATCGATGCTGTAGAAGCGGGAATTGCCGTTATCGAGTCGCAGATTGCCGAAGGTTTGGATATCGTCGGCACCGGTGAAATGGGCATCGGTAATACCACAGCTGCCAGCGCCATCTGTGCGGCGGTTAGCGGCAGGTCTGCGGCGGATGTAACCGGGAGGGGAACCGGTATCGACAATAAGCAGCTTCTTCATAAAGTAGAAGTTATCAACCGTGCGCTGGAAATCAACCGCCCCGATAGCAACGATGCCATTGATGTTTTATCGAAAGTCGGCGGTTTCGAAATAGGGGGGCTGGCCGGTGTTATACTGGGTGCAGCCGCCAACCGCATCCCGGTAGTCATTGACGGCTTCATAGCGGGTGCGGCGGCTATAATTGCGGTTAAACTATCGCCGCAGGTGAAAGATTATCTGATCGCCTCGCACCTTTCAGTTGAATGCGGTCATCGCATCATGCTGGAATATATAGGATTGCAGCCGCTGCTTTCGCTGGATATGCGACTCGGTGAAGGCACCGGTGCGGCGCTGGGGATTTCACTGGTCGAAGCATCCATCAAAATCTTAAGAGAAATGAAAACCTTCGATGAAACGGGTGTTTCCGATAAGGATACGGAGAGTTAAATGGGTTTCTGGATAGCGTTGCAATTCCTGACCATTATCCCGCTGCCTTTTAAAAAGCAAGGAGAATCGAAGGATATCGCATCCTCCCTGGTCTTTTTTCCGGTAGTCGGTTTGCTTATCGGTTTGCTGGTATTTCTGGTAAATTGGGGGTTGGGGGAGGTCTTTTCTCCTGTTGTTAGCACTGTTTTGACGCTGCTTTTCTGGGTATTAATCAGTGGCGCTATGCACCTGGACGGGCTGGCCGATAGCTGTGACGGGTTGGGAGGCAGTACCCTTGAAAAAAGACTGGAAATCATGAAAGACAGCCATACCGGGGTATTCGGTGTTGTCGGTGTCTGTCTGCTATTGCTAGTAAAGTTTGCCGCAATCGTTTCGCTATCCGGCTGGGATCGGGAAACGCTGGTACTGGCTCCGGTATTTGGCTGCTGGGCGATGGTTTTAGCTATTTCGGCCTTTCCTTATGCGCGCAAAGAGGGGTTGGGAAAATCCTTCAAGCAGGGTTCGAACAAATTAAGGCTGGCTATTGCTACTGTCATTGCACTGGCGACGGCTGTCCTGTTGGCGGGGTGGTGGGGTGTTGTCATAATGGTGGTAATCAGTCTTGTTACGCTGGTAGCTGGTTTCTTTTTTAAATCCCGTTTGGGTGGATTAACCGGTGATACATACGGCGCTATTAAGGAAGTAAACGAAGCGACGGTTCTTATCATTATGCCTGTTTTGCTTTCGATTGTTTTTTAAGGAGCTTTTATTTTGAAATTATATCTGGTCAGGCACGGACAAACCGATTTAAATAAGTTCAGGCGTTTTCAGGGGCGCATCGATGTTCCTCTGAACGAGACAGGAATGCAGCAGTCGCAAAAACTGGCTGTACGATTATCGTCCGAGCCGTTCGATAGGATATATGTCAGCCCCCTTGCAAGGGCACGGCAAACAGCTGAGATAATTCACAATAGCAATAATGTTGACATAACGATATCGGCAGACCTGGTCGAGATGGATTTCGGTTTATTAGAAGGAAAGACATATGAAGAGATAATCGAAATCTTTCCGGATTGGAATCCTTCTGTTTTCGATTTTAATTTTGCCGGCGGGGAAAATCTGGACAGCCTCGCTATCCGCATAAAATCCTTTTTGGATAATATATTGAAAAACCGCGATGAAAGCTTGAATATGCTTATTATATCGCATTCCGGTTGTTTAAGAGTTATCCTCTGCCTTTTACTGGATATCGATGTAAATAAGTGGTGGCAATTCAAAATAGACGTTGCCTCGCTGACTATTGTGGATAACGTTACGCAGGGTGCGGTCTTAAGCTTATTGAACGATACTTCTCATTTGAACGGAGGATAAAATAATACTGCCATTGCGAGGAGTGAGTGTTGAGCGAACAACGTGGTCCCGACATATAGGGACTCAGAAAGATAATGTAGAGGGATTCCTCATATCAGTAAGAAGTAATAAGATTTCCGTTCGTCCTGAGCGTGTCGAAGGATTTTAATGGAAATCTGGTTTAATATCCGCCGTCGTTATGGTTCGACAGGCTCACCACGAACGGAAATCTTATTATCTGTCATGCTGAGTTTGTGATGGTCGAATGAAGCATCCGGGAGTGGGGTGGTATATGTCATACTGGAGTCCCGATTTATCGGGACGAAGTATCTTGGGTGGTGGGATAAAAGAAAATACCCTTCCCCCCAGATTCTTCGGTCGTTAGCACTCCCTCCGGAATGACAGGTTAGATATTAACTTTGCATATAGGAGCGCAGGGAAATATGAAAAAAGCCTTTGTTTCATGGAGCGGCGGCAAGGATTGCTGCCTGTCATGCTTTCGGGCGATGAGTTGCGGATTGGATATCCGCTGTTTATTGAACATGGCAACCGAAGACGGCATGCGTTCGCGCTCTCACGGGCTTTCGAAAGAGGTTTTGCAAATGCAGGCGAAAGCAATCGGTTTGCCTCTTCTGCAGTGCAAAACAACCTGGGACAATTATGAGGAAGAGTTCTGCAAAGTCCTTATTGATTTGAAAGAGCAGGGGATAACCGACGGCGTTTTTGGGGATATAGATTTGGACGAACACCGGCAATGGGTAGAAAGCGTCTGTAATAAATGCGGAATTACTCCGCATCTCCTACTATGGGGAGAAGACCAGTCAAGGTTACTGACAGAGTTTATCGACAGTGGTTTTAAAGCTATAATTGTTGCTGCCGACGCCGCTGTGATGGGGCAGGAGTGGTTGGGAAGGGA
>JAQTUQ010000029.1 GCA_028707255.1 Dehalococcoidales bacterium | reverse complement strand
AAAGGATGATGCCGGTATTATCCGCATTGTTCCCGACGGCGCAAAAATAGAAAATATCAGGGTTTTTAACGAAACCTGCACCCCCAAAGACGATTTGTATTACGGAAAATGTCCGGCAAGGGAAATTCCCCACACCACCCACAGGAGAAGATTTCATGAATCTGCCATTCCTTTGCATACCAAGCTATATGTTATCGGACAGGCACGCGAAAGGCAGGACATCGTCGCTGCAGAAGTGGCACAGGATAAAAGTAGTAAAATGTTTATAATCTCGAACCGCACCGAAAAGCAGGTGCGTTCCTCTTACCTGCGCGGGTTCTGGTTGTGGCTGATAGGCGGTTTGTTGTGCGCCCTTGGCGGAGCCGCCGCTTTAACCTATATAGGGGGTAGTGTATCGGTATTTATCTGGCAACCGTTCGTGGTCACCGCCGCTGTCTATCTTTTTATTTTTATACTGGCATGGGTCTTGAACGTTTATAACAGTATGATAAACCTGCATAACCGTGTTAAGCAGGGCTGGTCTCAGGTGGATGTGCAGTTGAAGCGCCGCTACGATTTAATTCCCAATCTCGTCAAGACGGTCGAGGGTTACCGCTGCCATGAAGCCGATGTGCAGACCCTGATTGCCGAACTACGAAATCAAACACAGGCTACACCACCGGGCGAAAAGGGCGGCGATTTCAAGGGGGTTGCTCCGTTACTCAATATAGTTATTGAACGTTATCCCGAACTCAAGGCCAGCCAGTCCTTTTTGCGTCTGCAACAGCAGCTTTCAGAAACCGAGCAGCGCATCGCTCTTTCGCGTGATTACTACAATGATATCGCCACCTTTTATAATACGCGGCTGGAAATTATCCCCGACAGGTTTGTGGCTTTTATTGCCCGCCTGCGTCCGCGCACACTGATGGGAGCCGCCGATTTCGAGCGTGCGCCGGTGCAGGTTAAACTGGCGGCGTGAAGTGGCTTTTTGCCGTCCAAATCCTCTTATGCTAGAATTTAAAAACAAGGCGATGAAGCTCGCCGGAGAATAAATAAACTCGAACCGTCTTTAAAGTCTGATAGCTTCTACTGTTTAATTAGCAGTGGAAGCTTTTTTATTTGCCGACGGGTCTTTAACAAATAATCGGGAGTGAATATGCAAATACTTTATCTTGCCATAGCCGGCGCACTGGGCGCCGTCAGCCGTTTTCTTTTAAGCGGCTTAACCTATCGCCTGCTGGGTTCGGGATTTCCCTACGGAACACTGTGCGTAAACGTTATCGGGTCTCTTTTAATAGGTTTTGTAATGCAGGTGGGCTTAAGCACCGATATTATTCCCCAGCAGTTAAGGACAGCGATTACGGTTGGTTTTCTGGGTGCTTTTACCACCTTTTCCACCTTCAGCTATGAGACGCTGAACTATGTTCAGGAAGGAGTGTGGGGAATGGCGCTATTAAATATAGCCGCCAACGTCATAGTCTGTATACTGGCGGTGTTTGCGGGTATAATAATCGGTAAGTTAACCTTTGGAGGTGCCTGATGAGAAAACTGGAGGGTGAACAGTTAATGGTACGCATCTTTATCGGGGAATCCGATAAAGTCGATGGGAAACCGCTTTACCAGGCGCTGGTGGAAAAACTGAGGCAGGAGCAAATCAGCGGGGCAACCGTTTTGCGCGGCATCTTAGGTTATGGTGCCCGGAGCATCATCCACACTGCCAATATACTGCAACTCAGCCATGACCTGCCGGTCATCGTTGAGGTTGTAGACACACAGGAAAATATCGACAGGGTGTTGCCGCATATCGAGTCCATTATTGGGGACGGGATGATTACGATGGAAAAAGTGCGCGTTTTGCATTACGGAACGAAGGATTGTTTCGGTGACTGAATCGATATTGTCAATAAATTTATATCGGTATATAATATAGACCTTTAACCAAAAGCCGGTTATTGCGGCTTGTGCTAATAGATTGCGCTGACAGCGGAAAAGCATTCTCTTTTTAACGGACCAGCATTACAAGACGAAACCGGATTTCCGGTTATATTGGATATTCTTTTTTAAGAAGCCCCGAAATAGAAGCCCTTTTTCCCCTGCAACAATAAACTTTTTGATCTGGGAGTAATTAGTAACATATATGAATAAGCATACCGTTTTCGATACCGATAATGTCGGTAAATTGTTGTTGAAATTGACCATTCCGGCTTTCATCGGTATGGCTGTAATAACGCTCTATAATGTGGTCGATACCATCTTCGTCGGTCATTATGTCGGTAAGCTGGGGATTGCTGCGCTCTCGGTCGTTTTCCCGGTCCAGATGCTTTCGATGGGTATCGGACATATGACTGGCATGGGCGGAGCCGCGCTGATATCCATGGCAATCGGCAGCAACGAAATCCGCAGGGCGGAACGCATATTGGGGAATGCCATAACCCCGACGATTGTTTTCTCCGCTATCTTGATGATATTCGGCTTGTCTAACACCGATTTCTGGTTAAGATTAATCGGGGCTTCGGAATCGGTTTTGCCTTATGCCTCCGATTACCTGCGCATAATTCTAATCGGCATGTTCTTTCAGACATTTGCTATGGCTTTCAATGTTTTTATCAGGGCGGAGGGGAATGTGCGCGTGCCTATGATAAGTATGATTATAGGCGCCGTGCTCAATATCATACTTGATGCCATATTCATTATTCCGCTGGGAATGGGAGTTGCCGGCGCCGCCTGGGCTACCATCATCTCCCAACTTGTATCTGTTATCTATTGTTTATACTACTATCTGGCAGGCAGGAGTTTTCTTAAAATTTATCTTAAAAACCTGTTAATCGACTGGAGAATACTGGGTTCGATTCTTGCCATCGGCATTTCTTCGTTTATTATGATGATGGCAACCAGTATCTGCGCCATTATCATCAACCGCGTGCTCAATCAATACGGTGGGGATATCGCCATCTCCGCTTACGGTATTATCAACAGGATAGTAATGTTCGCTTTAATACCGGGAATGGTAATCGGGCAGGGGTTGCAGCCGATACTCGGATTTAATTATGGCGCTAAACGCTATGATAGAGGTCTAAAGGTTATAAAGATAGCCATTACGGCGGCGACCGTTTGTTGCATGGCGGCTTTTATTGTTCTTTATTTCTTTCCCGGGTTTTTTGCGCGCATATTCAATAATGACCCCGAACTTATATCGTTAACTGTGTACGGGGCGAGGCGTATTTTTGTCACTATGCCGTTAATTGGTTTTATGATGATCGGTTCCACCATGTTCCAGGCTTTAGGAAAACCGATACAGGCGTTCCTGTCATCTGTTTCGAGAACGGTTCTTTTCCTGCTGCCGGCGGTACTGATATTACCGAATTACTGGCAACTGGATGGGGTTTGGCTGGCATTCCCGATTACCGATGCCCTGACATTCATCCTGATTCTAATCCTTTTTATTCCGCAAATAAGGCAACTGGTAAGGCTCAGAAAAGGGCAGGCGGATAAAAAAGACAGTCTTCAAGCCGGCCGGTATGAGGAAGCAGGGAGTTTCTAGTTTTTTCTTTTATAGTTTGTATTGAAAGACTTCCTCCAGCGTTACTCCGAAAACCCTGGCGATTTTGAAAGCCAGCTCGATGGAAGGAACATATTTATCCTGTTCAAGAGCTATTATTGTCTGGCGTGTACAGCCTGCTTTTTGCGCCAGTTCTTCTTGAGTCATCTCATTATTATCGAATCGCAATCTCCTGATACGGTTTTCTATATTAGCCATGGATTACCTTCCGGTTATACATTATCAGAGCGGCAACCGCTTGTGAAAACAATAATACAACTCCGCCTGTCAGAACGATAAATAGGGGAAAATAAACCGAAACGGTATCGCACCCCAGGTTCATGTAGATTATAGACAATGCCAGTAATATTATCACCATAACTGTATAGGATATTCCCAATGCCCACAGAGTAGCTCTTTTCCATATTATTTTGTCCCTTTCGTCTGAAAAAGGCTTACCGTGTTTTATAAAAATGATTGCAAGCAGGTTCAAGAAAAACAATAATCCGAATCCGGTAGCCGTTATTAGATAGTAAGCCATTTTCATCAAATCGTTTTGCCAGAAGAATATAGTATTATTGGAGATAAAGAGAACCAGCCAGCCCGCTATTACGGTTACAAATATCAACAACTGAGTACAGGCACATTTTTGTTGAACAGGCATTATATCACCTCCATTGACATTTTTCTTTCCGGGCTCATCTTGTCTTCCAGTATCCGATAAGTATCCCGAGCGATTGAGCAAGGGTGCTTATAATGAGGATGGATATCATTATAAGGGTAAGAAAATCGACCGGAACCTGTCGCTCTACATGATAGGTCTCGGTAAGCGCGATTACCCAGATCACAATCGAAAAAATGACGGCCAGCCATTGAATCCTGTTTGCTTTTAAAATAATGAAGCGGTCTCTCTCGTCGAGTTCAGTTGGTTTTCGCAAGGATAAATCGATCAATAGTAGATATGCCAACGGTACCCCGATTAAGGCGGCATATATCATCCATCTCAGGATTTCACTGGTATCAAAGGCGGCAATTCCTCCTTCTATAATAAGTATTACGGCCAAAGCTATAGTGAAAATCAATCCGATTAAAAAGCTATACAGAGCCCTTTTTTGCAATGGAGCCATTTTTTACCTCCTTTCGACTGAATAGTCTTTTATATATAACATATTGTAAAGTATGAATTACAATTTGTCAATAGGGTATTACAATTAATAACAGTTAAACGTTGACAATATACTTTAAATTATATCGTAGATGCCTTGCGTTTACTTCTGGTTACCGGAGACTTGTTGGAGTTGGGGGTGGATTTAATGTTAATAGTTGCTATGGCAGCAATACTTCTAATACTTGCCAGTTTCGGATTAAGAAGGGTGCTGGTTTAAACAAGTTACGTTTTGTTTCGGAAAGCGAAAATACGGACGTGGGGATAACATCCTCCGTCCGTATTTGTTTATCGCAATATCCTTCCCGGTTTATTCCAAAACCACGCCGGTACCGTAAGCGATAATCTCGGCTGCACTCTGCATTACCATTGCCGTATCGAAGCGCATGCAGATTACGGCGTCTGCTCCTTTGCTTTCGGCATCTTCGACCATTCTTTGCAAAGCCTGTTCCCTGGCTTCGGCCATCATCTTGGTATATTCCGTAATTTCACCGCCAACCATTCCGCGCAGGCCTGCCATGATATCTTTGCCGATGTGCCTTGCCCTGATAGTGCTGCCTTTAACCAAACCGATGGTACGCGAAATATTTCTTCCCGCAATTTCATGAGACGTTACGATTATCATCTATCCACTCCTTTAAAATCATCTTTTTTATCCTGTTTCAGCTTGTCTTTGATAACGATACCCAGCAGGATAACGCCTCCGACTATTATGACGGCGACCAGTATGCGTAAAAATAGCGATATCTCCGCTGCTAAAAAGAAAGCCTTGGCCATCCATCCCACCAGTACCAGAATTGCCAGCCCGATTGTTACCAGAACGGCATTCGTCATTTATATACCTCCTTTATGAAATGCTCTTTTATTATCAAGGATTTTCATCCGAGTCTTTTTTCCTGTTTTTCTTTTTACGTTCGTTGACCGCATTCTGCAATATCAGTTCTATCTGCCCGTTAACACTGCGAAATTCCTGGGCAGCCCATTCGTTCAAGCTGTCCCATAATTCCCCGTTTATTCTTAGCAGATAACTCTTGCGGTCTCCCTTTTTCATAAGTACATTTTTCCTTTTACTGGTAGAGTGTGCCGGTATTTATCACCGGTGAAGTCGATGACTCACTGCAAAGAACCACCAGCAGATTGGAAACCATAGCCGCCTTGCGTTCTTCATCCAGGTCTACCAGTTTTTTTTCGGAGAGTTGATTCAAAGCCATTTCCACCATGCTGACGGCACCGTGTACAATCTGGCTTCTGGCAGCGACCACTGCCGACGCCTGCTGCCGGCGCAGCATCGCTTCGGCAATCTCCGGTGCGTATGCCAGATGGCTGAGCCTGGCTTCGATAACCTGAACGCCCGCCCTTTTCAGTCTTTCCTGCAGTTCGGCTTCCAGCATCTGGCTGATTTTATCGGTGCTGGCACGCAGGGTTAACTGCTCCTCGTCCATTTCTTCGAAGGAATCGTATGGGTAGGATTGCGCCAGGTGGCGGACGGAAGCTTCGCTTTGAATAATGACATACTGCTCGTAGTTATCGACATCAAATGAAGCTTTAAAAGTATCCTCTACCTTCCAGACAATGACTGCTGCAATTTCAATCGGGTTGCCGATTTTGTCATTTACCTTGAGTTTTTGCCCGCTCAGGTTGCGCGCCCTCAAGGTGATTTTCTTCTTGCTGTAAAACGGATTAGCCCAGAAGAAACCGTTGTTTCTGACCGAACCGGCGTATTTACCGAAGAGAAGCATCACCTTGGCTTCGTTCGGGTTGACGATAAATAATCCGGGTAAAACCAGAATTACATCTATTGTCGTTAATACGACGGCGAGAACGGTCATCCAGAGATATTCGCCGCTGGCGTTCAGTATGAACAGGATAATAGCTGCCGCCATCAAAATAATCCCGATTGCCAGCATCAAAAAACCGTTATATACCTTGGTAACCTTTTCTATCATCGATACACCTCCATTGATATATCATTGTGATATCACAATAATATCACCTGCTACGGTAAAAATCAATATCTTAGAAAATTTTTTATCAATCTTGTTTTCTCCACTCCCATATATTCCTCGATACATCGGAACGAGCAGTATCGAATTAATAGCCATGCAGATATGATGATTAAAATCAGCAAGCAGTATACTGGTTGCTCTGAAATCTGTTATATTATTAACATTTAGAAGTATTGTATGGATATCAATGTCGGGTTCGCGCTGCTTTTAACCACCCTTGCCGGCCTTTCGACCGGCATCGGCAGCCTGATCGCCTTTTTTATCCGCAAACCGAATACTTCTTATCTCTCTTTCCTGCTGGGGCTTTCGGCCGGCGTTATGGTCTATATTTCATTTACAGAGCTTCTCGGAACAGCTATCGATGATGTCGGTTTCTTAAAAGCCAATATCGCTTTCTTTGTCGGTATAATCGTCTTTGCAATAATAGATATCCTGATTCCTCATTCATATGAAGAGGAATCGGCTGATGACCATCGATTGGGAGTCATTTCCAAAAAAGAGAAACCGCTTTCACCCTCCTCTAAGTCAGCTCTCAAGAGGGGCGGGATATTCATTGCGCTGGGTATTGCCATACACAATTTCCCGGAAGGATTGATAACCTTTTCAGCTGCAGCTACCGGAGATGTTTCCCTGGGCATTATGATTGCCGTTGCTGTAGCCTTACACAACATCCCGGAAGGCATCGCGGTATCCGTCCCCATTCTCTATTCGACAGGCAGCCGAAAAAAGGCATTCGGCTATTCATTCCTGTCGGGGCTTGCTGAACCGGTAGGTGCGCTCCTCGGATTCTTAGTGCTGACGCCTTTCCTTACCCCGGATATTCTATCGATGACGCTGGCATTCGTAGCCGGAATTATGGTTTATATCAGCCTTGATGAAATTCTGCCGATGGCGCATCGCTACGCGCGAGAGCACCTGGTTATCATTGGGGTAGTGGCCGGTATGGCAATTATGGCGCTCAGCCTCTTGTTGCTGGGGTAGACTTATTTGTTTTGTCTTCTTACTCCAGCGTTCTTTTCATTTCCTCGTATTGCTGCTGGCTGATTTCCCCTCTGGCGTAGCGTAGCTTGAGCACTCTCAACGGGTCTTCATTATCAGCCTCAATACCTGCCGCAGGATTTACCGTCCCCGGTTGTATTCCGTTTCCCAGTTGCCTGATACCTTCATGTATAATTCTGGCTACCCGGTCGGCTTTACCTTTCGGTAGGCTGTCTATGACAAGGTCATTACTCATAAAGCGCTGTTTTATGGTTATTGTGGTGAACAGAATTCCTCTGTCAGCTTTGAAATTAGCCATGTCGCGGTACCTGTAATCCTCGATGGTCTTGCGCAAACCCAAAGCTTTCGGTGCATAGAGGATAATGCGATGATTGGTAACAAAGATGCTGTCCGGTGTAAATAGTCTTCTCAGTCTGGATTGCTTTATGCCGGCAATCACCGTTTCATCGTCATAGAGCATCCTGGCAATAGCTTTGGGAACTTTAACCCGTTTATAAATATCTGCCATATTCTACCTCCATGCAAGGTAATATCAACCGTGATTAATTATAGCTATCATTTTACCATTATATGGGCAATACCGTAATCAGGTATCCCCCTAAAATCAGACTCAACAGATTAGCCGTGAGAACATATCCTGCCGTACGCCAGCGGTGGTGCTCTTTTATAAACAACAGGAATACAGCCATTTCGATAATAAATATCAGTATCTCCGCAGTAATCATGGCCAGGATAATATAAAGCTCTCCGCTTAAAGGGGTTGCGGACAGGCCGTTCAAACAGATATACAGTGTACCCTGAGTAACCAGATTGACTACCAGGAAAATAATCCAGGAAACCTTTTGCCGATACCCGAAAAGGAAAAATACGATAGCTTCCAGCAGTAGCGTTAAGGCTATTCTTACTGTTACCAGCAAAATGTCCCGCGACGGTAATTTCCCCTCGGTAAGTAACTGCTTATCAAGGTTCAGGGTATAAACATTGTTATACTCTTTAAGCGGATTATCGAGCGTAATTTCAAAAACATCATTGTCAGTGGTAAAAGTTAAGGTATATTTGATGTTCTGGAAGGAATAGGAATAGAAAGTGAAATAACTTTCAAAAGCACGTTCCGACCTGTTAGCTTCTATATCATCTATGCTGATTTCGAGGTCTTGCGGCGCATTGGGAACTATAATGATTATCGATGGAGGCTCAGCCGAGTTGGCAGAGATAACATTCGTGCCGGCAAATGCTGTCAGCACCAGCAGAAAGATACAAAACAGGATATTTTTTCTTTTAACCATTTATAAACCTCTGCCTGAACCGGATTAACATATAGTATATCACCGAAGGGCAAAAAGGCATATAGACATATCTCCCTTACGATATTATAATCATCTTCAGAAACTCGATACTTCGTCGCTAAAGGAGGCTCACATGTGTTTTTCGGCCGGAGCCAGTTTTGCCGGGGGAGCTATAATCTCCGCCATCGGAGTAGCAGCGCAGACTAAAGTCAGCAAACCGTCGCAGCGGCTTTTTGCTATAATCCCGTTTTTCTTCGGGTTCCAGCAGTTTGCCGAGGGCGTCCTCTGGGTAACCTTAGGTTCGGCTAAATATCCGGTCTTGCAGGATATCGTCACCTATATCTTTTTAGTTACGGCGATGGTAATCTGGCCGGTGATGGTGCCTTTATCCGTTCGCTTAATGGAAGAGGTAA
Source organism: Dehalococcoidales bacterium (assembly GCA_028707255.1). Taxonomy (GTDB): domain Bacteria; phylum Chloroflexota; class Dehalococcoidia; order Dehalococcoidales; family UBA5627; genus UBA5627. The sequence continues at coordinate 11,718 of JAQTUQ010000029.1, read as the reverse complement.
AGCTGAGAAAACAAATCCTCACGGGTTTATTGATTACTGGCTGCCTGATATCCGCAGTCTATGCTTTTTGCCTGATATATTACGATATCTTCCCCTGTATAAACGGTTTTCATATAGAATACGTTTATAATGTACCGCAAATGCTGATAAGCATCGCTTTCGTGTTTTACTTAATCACCACCATTATGCCGTTTTTCATTTCGTCCGTCAGACGGATGTGGGTGTTCGGCGTGCTGATTGCCGTCTCATGCATCGTAACGGGCATCTTTTTCTCCCAGTATATGACGTCTGTGTGGTGTTTCTTCGCGGCAATCATCAGCATTATAGTTTACTGGATACTAAGGGGAGTAAAGTCGAAAGCTGCCGGATGAGTCTTTTGGGAAATTAACTATTCTTTGTAAAAAGGAGATAAAAATGGCTAAAAAGGTTCTAATCGTTTACGGAACGCGTTATGGGGCTACCGAAAGCACCTCGGAAGAAATAGCCAAAGTACTGCGGGATGCGGGAATCGATACAACGTTAATAAATATCGGTAGGGAAAAAGTCAAAGACGTTTCAGCTTATGATATGGTGATTGTAGGAAGCGGGATGCGGATGGGAAAGTGGACCGGCGCGGCTGAGGATTTCCTGAAGAAGTACAAAAAGGAGCTGTCGCAAAAGAAAATGGCCATCTTCGTCTCTTCCGCCGCCGAGGCGCTGATGAAATATGATAAAAATAATGAAGAATTGGAAAAGATAAAAAAACAGTATCTGGAAGATAAAGCTGCGCAGAATGGTCTGAATCCAATTTCTATGGTGATATTCGGCGGTGTGTGGGATTACAACAAGATGTCCTTTATCTTCCGAAAAACAATGTCGCCCTTTAAGATAAAAATCGAAGAAGCCGGATTTAAAGAGGTCAGTCCGGGGCTCTACGATACCCGCGACTGGGATGTCATCCGCAACTGGGCGAAGGAAATCGCCGCAAAGGTATAGGTATCAATCTGCGTTATTGTTCTTATCAATTATGGGGGCAATTTATAATTCGAAGCCGCTTAGTTCGACAGGCTTCCTTCGAGAACCTCAGGACAGGCTCACTACGAGCGGCTTTGCGGTTGTTTTTCATTATTAATCCAGAATTATCGGAACGCCATATTCGGGATGCGGCATAAAGTATTAAACGTCCCCACTCCCGGGATTCTTCGGTCGTTTCACTCCCTCCAGAATGACAGTTAGCGGATCCACATACATGTCTGAAATATGTAAGCGCACATCGCCCTCCTTATGCGGGAGGGCGATGTCCTTACTTAAAAACTAAAATTTGGGAACTTCTGGCAAATGGGCTAAGGCTTCCTTGACCTTCTCTGCCGGATAGTCATAATCCTCCAGCTTATTGGCAAGGTAAGCATCATAGGAGGCAAGGTCGAAATGGCCGTGTCCGCTGTGCGCCAGCAGAATAGTCTTGGCTTTGCCTGTCTCCTTGCACTTTAAGGCTTCGTCGATGGTTACGCGGATAGCATGATTGGTTTCCGGCGCGCTGATAATGCCCTCTGTGCGGGCAAACTGCACACCGGCAGCAAAGGTTGCCAGCTGCGGAACTGCCATAGCTTCCACAAATCCCAGCCTGTGCAGGTGGCAGATAATGGGCGCCATACCGTGATAGCGTAGTCCGCCGGCATGAATCGATGATGGAATAAAGGTATGTCCGAGAGTGTACATCATTACGATGGGAGCCAACCCTGCCACATCTCCGTAATCCCAGGCATAAATTCCCTTGGTGATGGTGGGGCAGCTGGTCGGTTCAACATTGATGATGCGCAGGTCTTTTTTCGTGCCCTTTATCTTGTCTACCACGAACGGCAGATACATACCGGCAAAATTGGAACCGCCGCCGACACAGCCGACAATAATATCCGGATAAGTGTCTGCTTGTTCTGTAATTACCTTTTTAGTCTCCAGCCCGATAACCGTCTGGTGTAAAAGGACATGGTTGACGACGCTGCCGATGGAGTACTTGGTATCATCGTGAGCGAAGGCATCCTCGCAGGCTTCGCTGATAGCGATACCCAGGCTGCCGGGGTGATTCGGTAATTCAGCCAGTAATTTTTTCCCGATTTCGGTATCGGGGCTGGGGCTGGGAACGCATTTGGCTCCCCATGTCTCCATCAGGATGCGGCGATAGGGTTTCTGGTTATAGCTGACGCGTACCATGTATACCTTTACTTCCAGGCCGAACAATGCGCCCGCCATTGACAGCGCGCTGCCCCATTGACCGGCGCCGGTTTCCGTTGCCAGCCGTTTGAAGCCCTCTTTCTTGGCATAGTAGGCTTGTGCAACGGCAGTATTCGGCTTATGGCTGCCGGCCTGGCTGGTTCCCTCGTATTTGAAGAAGATTTTTGCTGGGGTATCCAGCGCTTTCTCCAGCCGTCTCGCTCTGTGCAGAGCCGTCGGTCTCCACGTTTTATAGATGGACTGTACCTCATCTGGTATTTCTATCCAGCGCTCCCGGCTGAATTCCTGTTTGTTGATGGCATCGGGGAAGAGGGGAGGAGGCAACGGCATATCCAGCGGGCAGGGCTGCTTGGTGACCGGATGCACCAGAGGCGGCAGGGGTTCCGGCAGGTCGGGCAGGATATTATACCAGTGGGTAGGCATATCCTTCTGGTCGAGTATAAACATGGTTTTTTCTTCCGAAATATTCATAATTTTCTCCTTCACCTTGATTTTTTGTCCCTTTTTACTGTTTTCAATATCTGCGGCCCCGGCGGGGCCATGTGCCCGCTAACCTGTACATCTCCCCCTCCTTTTATAAATAAAAAACCTCCCGCCCTTAAAGGGGCAGGAGGTTACTTCCGCGGTACCACCCTTCTTAACCGAACCGTTCGATGCGGTCATCTCTGTCAGGATACGGATTTACATATATAACCCGATATCCAAGGATGCGCTAACACTTCCTGTGCGGCAAAACCTACTCGGTTAAAAGAAGGAACCTTTCGGTTCGCAGCTCCCGGGTCCATTCGATCAGACCGTCGGCGCCGGCTCACACCTTATCCGGCTCTCTGAAACCTGCGTGTCGGATTTACTAGTCCCGTTCACAGCCTTTTTATATTCGATTGTAGTTGTATTCTATTGCACGGTATAGCGTATGTCAATAGGTTTCGGGGAAATATTTCATATATTAGCGGTCAAATTGCCGATGTTTATATAATATAAACCCCATCGATGCGCAGCGTCGCTCTGCCGCCGAAAAGGACATCTTTATTGTGCGTGGTCAATTTGACCGTATTAAATACGCGGTCATTGCCGCCCTGCTCGATAGCTACAGGAGACCCATCCCACAGGACGTTTTTCAACATGTAATTCCCGAAGGTGCTGTTCCCGGAGCCGGTTGCCGGGTCTTCCAGATAGCCGAATTTAGGGGCAAACACCCTTGTATGAGAGATAAAACCGGCTTGCCCGGTCTCTCTTGTGAATATCAGGATAATATCGATACCTTTATCGAGGCAAAACTGTTTCAATTTTTTCTCATCCGGGAAGAGAGAAATTTCTACAATGTGATCATTCAGAGGCACGATTAAAGTCTTCAATCCGGCATCTATGAAATCAACCGGCAGCCTGTCGGAAATAGCATTCGCAGGTATGTTTAAAGCTCCAGCCGTATCCACCACAGAAACCGGAACGGTTAAATACTGTGCCTGCGGCGCGGTTATATAAACGGCATCTTCTTCTGCAATCCTGTTATAGACGGTTAGCCTGCCCTTTTTATTAGTATCGATTAGCAGTTCCGATTTAGAACGCAGTTTTTCATTATTTTTTATCAGTTCATACATAGCGGCGATTGTCCCGTGGCCGCAGAAATCCACCTCGCACTCGGATGAATAATAGGTCAGCTTGCAATCAGCCGTTGCGGAATCGGAACAGAAAACCACTTCGGAGACAAATCCCTTATGCTGCCTGGCGATGGAGAGCATTTCGCTTTCGGATAGTTGCTCTTTTCCGATGAACAGGCAGGCTGCCGGATTCCCCAGGGACTCTCCGGAAGTAAAAGCGTCGATTTTTTTGTACCTTAATTGTTTCATTTTTCGAGGAAAATTATAGCACCTTTAAGAAGGAAATATAAAAAATCCCTCGAGTTGATATCACTCAAGGGCTACAATCTTTACTTTTTTGGTGGACCCAGAGAGGCTCGAACTCTCGACCTTTTGACTGCCAGTCAAACGTTCTCCCAACTGAACTATGGGCCCGCGGACTTCTTTAATTTAGCATAAATGGCGGTCTCTTATCAAGGTGAGCCGTCGATGTGTATTGTCATGCTGGAGTCCCGATAAGTCGGGACGAAGCATCTTGGGTGGGGGAAAACCCCCTCGGTTTTTTCGGTCTTCCCTTTCTGATTTATACCCCGCCCCCAGGATTCTTCGTCCACCTGCGGTGTTCTCCAGAATGACGGTAATAAATTGTCGTTGCGAGCCACAACTTGTTGGGGCGAAGCAATCCCTACAATGCAATACAATTACCCCGCTCCGCATATAATATGAAATACCTTTATTTTTTAAAGCGCAACCATTACAAAATCGTACGCTAGAGATTGCTTCGCCCCGTTAAATCGGGGCTCGCAAAGACATTTTTGTTCGACGCCGTTATGGTTCGACAGACCCCGTTCATCATGAGCTTGTCGAAGGACACGAACGGCTTAACTCATTTCTTCTTAAGCGGGGTGATTTTTCATAAGTATGGTGTCTTAGGGGTTATACCCATTTCAATCATAAGATTCTCAAGAGTATTTTCATTTGGGAACATTTTATACTGTGGTTCTGTTCCGGTATCGGTATCTTCCAGAATGACCCCAAGCTCAGCCAACTTCACTCGTATTTCATCAGCACGTGCCCAGTTCTTCTGTTTACGGCAGTCAGCACGCTCATCGATAATGCGTTTGACACGAGTTTCAATTCCCTCAGTTAATATAATATGCCTTGTAGTTCGGCCCAAGAACGAAGCCTTAAATATTTTCAATTCTAACCCTAGAACATTCTGTGCTAATTCTAAAAGGACTGTCTGAGCTTCTGAGAAATCTTTTCCTGAATCCGCCGCCTGGTTGATAGCTCTGGCAAGGTCGAATAGGGCAGCAAGCGCCTGTGGCGTATTGAAATCGTCATCCATAGCCTCGATAAACTGGTTGCGATATGGTGTAGCATCAAGCGTTTGATTGTTACTAACAGGCGGGTGTTTTCTATTTGCTACTCGGAACAATCTATCAGTGCCTTCCTCGGCTGCGTCTAGTGCTTCCTCAGAGTAAGTAAGTGGGCTGCGATAATGCGAACTTAAGATAAAAACACGAATAACGTCAGCGTTTCTATATTTTTTAAGAATATCTTTGATTGTTATCATATTACCCAGTGATTTGCTCATTTTATCCTTGCCGAACTGCAACAGCCCGTTATGCATCCAGTATTTGGCAAACGGTTTTTTCTCCGTAAAGCTCTCCGATTGCACGATTTCGTTCTCGTGGTGCGGGAATATCAAATCCTGTCCGCCGCCGTGAATGTCGATCGTTTCGCCGAGGTATTTCAAAGACATGGCGCTGCACTCGATATGCCAGCCCGGCCTTCCCTTACCCCATGGGCTTGTCCAAGAGGGTTCCCCCGGTTTGGAGGCTTTCCAGAGTGTAAAATCCATCGGGTGCTCTTTATCCTGCTCGATTTCTATGCGCGCGCCCGCCATCATGGAATCCAGCGTGCGGTGTGCCAGCTTGCCGTAATCGGAGACTTTGGTAACCCTGAAATAGACGCTGCCGTCGGCTTCGTAGGCATAGCCTTTATCTATCAGCCCCTTTACCACCTCGATGATTTTATCTATTTCGCCGGTAGCCTTCGGGTAAAAATCCGCCCTGACCACGTTAAGAGCATCCATATCATCCAGAAAGCTGTCCGAATACTGCTGCGCCAGTTCGGAAGCCGGAATGCCTCTTTTATTGGCGCGGTCGATGATCTTATCGTCGATATCGGTGAAGTTCTGGATGAATTTCAGTTTATATCCGGAAAACTTGATATAACGCCTGATGACGTCGAAAATAATATAGCTCATGGCATGTCCGATATGGGCATCCGAGTAGGGGGTGACACCACAGACGTACATCGTTACTTCATTGCTCGACGGGACGAATTCCTCTTTCTTGGCGGACAGGGTGCTGAAAATCTTCATTCATTCTCCTCTTTAATTGTAGCTACCGCCCAGGCGACCATGCCCTCTTCCCTGCCGGCGAATCCGAGCTGTTCCGAGGTGCTGGCCTTGACGCTGACGGCGTCGATACCAACTTTCATAGTTACAGCCAGTTTTTCTCTTATTTTATCGATATGTCCCATTAACTTGGGCTGTTCGGCAACGATAACCGCATCCACATTTCCCACCTTGTATCCTTTTTCTCCGAGCATTTTTACCACTTTTTCAAGCAGAATCAGGCTGGAAATCCCTTTCAGTTCCGGGTCTCCGGGCGGGAAGTGCTTGCCGATATCGCCCAGGGCGGCCGCCCCCAGCAGGGCATCCATTATAGCGTGGGTTAGAACATCGGCATCGCTCCAGCCGATAAGCCCCTGCCTCGAGGGGATCTCCACTCCTCCCAATACCAGCTTTAAATCCGGTGCCAAGCGGTGTACATCATAACCAATACCAACACGCATTTTATGTTCCTCCTTTTACCAGAATTTCCGCCAGTGACAGGTCTACGGGGGTGGTAATCTTAATATTGTTATATGAACCGGTGTACAGTTTTACCGTATATCCCAGTTTTTCGACCAGCGCCGCATCGTCGGTGGCGTGTTTATCGGCACTGGCGTGTGCCTCTTTTATTATATCAAATCTGAAGACCTGCGGCGTCTGCACCGCCCACAGCTTCTCACGCGGCGGCGTGCCGATAATAAAACTGTCATCCGAAGACATTTTTATAGTATCGGTAACGGGAACGGCGGCTACGGCCGCACCCGTTTCTTTAGCTTCGGCCAGCCCGATTTTAATCAGGGCTTCTTTAACCAGCGGGCGTGCGCCGTCGTGAATAACCACCCACTGGCAATCCTTCAGTAATTTTAACCCGTTGGAGACCGATTGCTGGCGTTCTTCTCCGCCGGTACAGATACCGGTTACCTTTTTCCAGCCGTATTCGGCTGCCAGTTTCCTGCCGGTTTCAATATTATGCCCGCCCAGCACGATGACAATTTGATCTATAGCCGAGCAGTTTTCGAACGTCTCGACCGTCCACGCCAGCAGGGGTTTTCCCGCTAAAGGGACAAAGATTTTATCGATTCCATTCATGCGTTCGCCCTTGCCGGCGGCTACGATTATGGCTCCTGTTTTACTGCACATATCTGTAATCTTCTGCCATTTAAAAAGTGTTTCGGTATATCTGGTTTTTATAAATTATAGCCGTTATTGATTTCAACACCGTTATGGTTTCCCGAGCTGTCGGGACTAAAGACGGGCAGCTCTATTATACCCCGCCCCAGATTCTTCAGTCGTTTCACTCCCTCCAGAATGACATTGAAACAATAGCAGTTTATTTCAACGCCGCTTCCTTCGACAGGCTCAGGATGAACGGAAGAGAAAAAACCTAGCCGCTCGTGGTGAGCTTGTCGAATCCATAACGGCACCGAATTATTAACTATAGCAATCATTATTGATATAAACCTTATACTTAGAAAAGCATTGACATCTCCCTATTATAATGCAATAATCGTTGCATAACATCCCCGGTACGAGTAATATCGGGCTGACGGTCTCCTGATTCCAGGAGGCTGTTTCTTTTTATTCCTCCGATTTATCTTCCTGTTTCTTCCAGGTCAGTCCGGCTTTTATAGCTTCCCTGAGGGTTGCTACCGGCACAAGTTGAATATCTTTGGTATGAATATGCCGTGCGCTCGCGGTCGGCAGGATACACCTCTTAAAACCGAGACGCGCCGCTTCGGCGATACGTCTTTCCGGTTGCGAAACCCCCCGCAGTTCTCCGCTAAGCCCGATTTCACCGACAGCCACCATTTCGGGGTCGACGCCTTCGTCTTTATAGCTGGATGCAATGGCAAGGGCGATTGCCAGATCCGCTGCCGGTTCTCCGACATGGATACCGCCGGTGGCATTGACGATGATATCCTGATTCCCCAGCTTTAAATAGGCGCGGCGGCTGAGCACTGCCGCAATCATCAGCAGCCTGCCGAAATCGATTCCGTTGGCGGTGCGCCGCGGCAATCCAAAAGCGGTGGTATTGGTCAAAGCCTGGATTTCCACCAGCAGTGGGCGGCTGCCTTCGAGGGTCGGCACAACCGCAGAGCCGATAGCCTGTTCCAACCTCTGCGATAAAAAGACCTGCGACGGATTGGTTACTTCCACCATCCCCTCGGCCTTCATCTCGAAGATGCCCACTTCGTTGGTCGAGCCGAATCTGTTCTTGGCGGAACGCAACAGCCGGTACGAACTGAATTGTTCCCCTTCGAGATATAAAACGCAATCGACGATATGCTCCAAAACCTTGGGGCCGGCTATGGCTCCCTCTTTAGTAACGTGTCCCGTAATAATAACCGGCACGTGGCTGGCTTTTGCCCAGTGCATCAATCTCATGGTGCATTCCCGTACCTGCACGATGCTGCCGGTGGTAGTTTCCAGTTCCGGCAGGGAGACTGCCTGTATCGAATCGATTACCACCAGGCAGGGGTTCATTTCGTCTATATGGCTGATAACGGCTTCCAAATCGGTCTCCGACAGCACATAGAGATGGTCGCTGTCGATACCCAGCCTGGCTGCTCTTAACTTCGTCTGGCGCGGGGTTTCTTCACCGGAAACGTAGACCACATCCCTGCCGTCAGTTGCCAGACAGGCGCATGCCTGTAATAACAGTGTCGATTTGCCGATGCCGGGTTCTCCGCCGATAAGCACCAGCGAGCCGGACACCAGTCCACCTCCCAGCACGCGGTTGAACTCTGAAAGCGCCAGCGGGGTGCGTTCTTCTGGTGGGGTAGCAACCTGTGATAACCTTTGCGGTTGATTTTCCCTGTTAACGGGTCTTACCGTAGCGGCAGGGGAGACTACTTTTTCGACAAGCGTATTCCACTCTCCGCAGCCGGGGCATTTCCCTTCCCACCTGTGGTTTTCCTTGCCGCATTGCTGGCAGACGTACATCGTCCGGGTTTTATTTGCAGCCATTTTTATCTTCCTTTAGCCTAAAACCCTGTTATTTATTAATATTGGTCGCTATTATATTTAATCGACGCCGCTATGGATTCGACAAGCTCACCACGAGCGGCTATAACAATCACTTTCTTACGCTTCGTCTTGACCCGTCGGTATGTGGTATGACTGTCCGTTTACCGATAATCCAGCCCTCATTATACCGTATGAATCCCTTTGATAACAGGGAAATATTCAACATCTTATTTGACTATCGAAGAAGGGTTCTCCTGAAATGGATGTGTTCTCAAAACCAGTGAGAACAGATAAGGATAATTGGCTTTCAGATGTTCCGTATAGTCCAGCCACTCGCTGGCCAGATGGTCGTAAAATCTCTGGATATCGCCGGAAAGATGTATCAGGTCATTATGGGGAAGGTTATCAAGAGACGGCCTTGCTTTAAGCTCCTCGGCCAGATGCGTCACCGCCCACAGCAAATCGGTAAAGCGGTCGTTCTCCAGTAGTCCGGGATTTCCCAGCATCGTCAACAGGAAATCTCTTTTGCTGGATAAAACATTGCGCAGTTTGTTGAAGTCCAGCTTGTCATAATCAATGTCGATCTTTAATTTATCCGCATATTCCCTGGCTTTTTCAAAATCTTTCTTAGTCCAATTGCCTTTTATGTTCAGATTTTGCGCAATGTCTTTATTGTTTCGGAAGTAAACAAGAAGGTCTCGCAATACATCGTTGCCGACTTCGCTGAAGAAAGTGCCGATTACCATATTCAGTTTTTGCAGTTTATCCTGCTTTTCGCGGCGGTTTAAAATGCGTTCGATGATGACGCTGACCAGCAACACCTCCAGCGGCAGGAATGCTAGGTCGCCGACCATGTAAATAAAGATATGGTGGGCATCATGAAATACCAGATAATGGATAAAATAGATAATTACTGAAAGGGCTATAAACACGGTGGCCAGTATAATTATGAAAGAATTTCTTTTTAACAATCGATTATTCCTCCCGCTTCGTCTATTTTAACACATAAAGCCGGCACATCAATACAGAAAATTAATGAATAATAATAAAATGGAGCTGTTTTACGAGAGAGATTATTTGTGCTAATGTAATATGACATTCATATCTTCGGGAGGGCGTAGAAATGATCAATCTCGGTATCGTCGGGTACGGCAATCTGGGGCGCGGCGTTAAAGCCGCCATTGAAAAAAATGCGGATATGAAACTATGCGCTGTCTTATCCAGGCGACCGGAGATTACTCAAAAGGAACTCGGCGATATTCCGGTGCTTAGCAGCTGGGAGAATATCATCCTCAAAGATTTAAAAATAGATATTATGATTCTCTGCGGCGGGTCGAAGGAAGACACTCCCGTACAGGGTCCGCTCTTTGCCAGAACTTTCAGCACCGTCGACAGCTTCGATACGCACGCAGATATCCCGGAATACTTTCAGAAGATGAACACCATTGCCCGCCAGATGGGGAATGTATGCGTAATCTCTGCCGGATGGGACCCGGGGATTTTCTCTGTAGAAAGGGTGTTGGGGGAAGCTTATTTGCCGGGGAGCCACGGATATACCTTTTGGGGTAAAGGGGTCAGCCAGGGTCATTCCGATGCCGCTCGTAAAGTAAAGGGTGTCATTGATGCGCGTCAATATACCATTCCTATCGAGAGTTCGATTGAACAGATAAGAAGTGGATATATCCCGCAGCTTTCGAAAAATGAGATGCACAAGCGGCTGGTTTATGTGGTAGCGGAGAATGAATTGGAACAGGAACGAATCAGGAAGGAAATAAAGGAAATGCCTCATTACTTTGCCGAGTATGATACCGAGGTTCTTTTCATATCTGCGGAAGAAATGAAACACAATCATTCCAATCTGCCTCACGGTGGATTTGTAATGACATCTGCCAAAACGGGGGATAAACACAAGCAGATAGTGGAATACAATCTGCGTCTGGACAGCAATCCAGAATTTACCGGCAGTGTGCTGGTTGCCTGCGCGCGGGCGGCTTACAGGTTGAAGCAGAGCGGTCATGCCGGCGCCTTTACGATGCTGGATATTCCGCCGGCATTCTACAGCCCTTATTCAGTCGAAGAACTGAGACGTAAATTCGTTTAGATATAGTCTTCCATCCGGAAAGATAAAAAGCCGTCTTCAATACAGAAGACGGCTTTCCGTTTAATCAAGTCGATACTTTTTCAGCCTATGTGAAAAGTACGGCGGCAAACACCTGCCATGCCAGCAGCGCTTTGGCCGTCAAACTCAGGAAGATATAAACCTTCTCTCCGAACAGGTAATCTTTCCACGGCCCGACTTGCTTGTACTGCAGTATCATGTTAACCGCAAAGCAGTTAAAAAATATAAACAGTGAAGCGACTATGGCATAAACAAAGGTGGGCGGAGCTGCTGCCTGCCCCTGAGCTATGGTGTAAATAAGAATCGCTATCCAGGGGATAATACCGGCGAAGCTGCCGAACCAGAACGGTATCCAGCTCGGGCTGCCGGGTTTTTCATACTTCTCTTGCAGCGCGCCGAACAGTATCATACATGCGTTGATGCCGCAGATTGCTATCAGG
>JAQTUQ010000051.1 GCA_028707255.1 Dehalococcoidales bacterium | reverse complement strand
ATGGTAGAGGCGCTGCCCTATGGTAAACAGGCTGAAAAAAGCAATTATACCCAGGGCAATCTCCAATCGGTTTGTAAAAAAACCAATCGCCAGTACTACAACCCTTTCAGGCCGGGTAAAAAGCCCCTTGAGGCATTCCACTTTTATTATCTCCGCCTTGGCGCGTATATAACTTACGACCAGAGAAGATAGCATAGTAACACCTGCAAGCATTATTCCGATTATCGAACCTTCTACTGCCAACCAGTATAAAAGACCGATTAAAATGACGCCTTCCGACAGCCGGTCTAAAGTAGAATCGAGCACTTCACCGAAAACGCTGACTTTACCGGTTCTCCTCGCCAGAGAACCGTCCAGCATATCGAAATATCCGCCGAACAATAATAACAGCCCGGCAACCGGCATATTCCCAAGAGCGGCAAATACGGCAGTAACCACAGCAATCAGAAACCCTATCCACGTTAATGTATTCGGTGTAATCCCGGTTTTTGCCAGCAGAGTTACTACAGGGTCGGTAAAGATTTTTTCTGCTTTCTTGCGAACTTGCGCCATTTTACTCATAGTTATATCAATTTCAATATAATACTCTGGAAAATTAATTATTATACGAGGACTTCGGTTTTTTCTTCATCGTCAACCGGTTTTAATCCGGATTTTTCACCAAGCACTTCTAAATAATAATCGTAAACCTGCAGAGCGACTTTCTTCCAATCATACTCTTGAGAAGTTGCAATTCCCTTTTTCCCCATTTCCGAACGAAGCCCTTTATCCGATAAAATACGGCATAATGCCTGTGCCAGCGCCTTCGATTTCCGCGGATGCACCAGCAATCCTTCTTTCCCGTTGGTAAGTACCGACGCATACCCGGGAATATCGGTAGCTACAACAGGAGTTCCAACCGCCATTGCTTCCAGTAGTACAATACCGAAACTTTCTCCGCTAACCGCCGGAGAGCAATACACATCTGCGGTTTTATAATAACGCGGTAGGTCTTCAAAGGGAACCTTGCCTGCAAAGACAACATCTTCGATATGTTCCCGCTTTACCTTATTTTCATACTTCTTGCGGAATCTTATTCCGGGCCCGACGACAATCAACCTCGAATCCGGAAATGCTCCCTTCACTATTCGATAGGCGTTGATTAAGTACTTAAGCCCCTTGCGTTTTTCCAGCCTGCCGACAAAGAGAATGTTTAACTTGCCATCGAGGTATTCCTCAAAAGGTTTTACATCCGGATGGAAGTAATCCAGGTCTATCCCGTTGGGAATAACCTGATAATCACCGGGCACATACTTTTGGGCATAGTCCATAGCCGGTCTGGATACGGCAATCTTGCCGACTATCCGATGTCTTCGCCTTCTCAGTTTGTATGTTGTTACCGGCCATCCGAAATAATAATTCGGGATAACACCCGATGCATGAAAGGTTCCAACGATAGGTGCATCGGCAAACCTGAGCATGGCCGAACAAAGCATTGGCATACAGGGTTCATGCAGATGGAAGATTTCAAACTTTTCCTTCTCCACAACCTCTTTGATTCGGGATGCCAGCCTTAAAGATGTGCTTATCCGCAGGGTGGTCCCTTTTACCGGAAAGCAACGGGCTTTACCGATTTTTATATAGTTATCGTGGCTATCGACATCTCTTGACGTCGGAGCAATGATTTTTACATCATGCCCCATTTTCGAGAGCTGTTTCTCCAGCGCAACTATATGATTGACAACCCCTCCTGGATAGGAAAAATCATACGGGGATACTAACGCAATCTTCACAATACTACCAACCCCTGCACCAGGCGTTAACCAGGTTATTGCTCATAGAACCCGTTTAGCTTTTTTTCTTAGGTTCCGGTTTCTCAACGCAACCGCATGCCGTGTCTTCCGCAGGTTTATCGGCCGGTTTTGAATTTGTCTTGATAAACTCTTCCACCATACGACGGGCCTCATCATCATGATACTGAATGGGAGGTGATTTCATGAAGTATGACGAAGGAGCATTCAGGGAGCCCTTGAGCCCTCTGTCCAGAGCAAGTTTAACACATCTTACAGCATCGATAACAACACCGGCCGAGTTGGGGCTGTCCCAGACTTCCAGCTTCAGCTCAAGGTCCAGGGGCACATCGCCGAAGGTGCGGCCTTCCATCTTTATATGACAGTATTTGCGGTCTTTCAACCAGGGAACGTAGTCGCTGGGACCGACATGAATATCATCGGGGTCGAGCTTATAATCGAGCTGTGAAGTAACGGCATTGGTTTTCGATATCTTCTTGGATTCGAGCCTTTCTCTCTCAAGCATGTTCATAAAATCGGTGTTTCCGCCGAAATTCAATTGATAGGTTCTTTCCAGTTTGACACCCCTGTCGGCAAAGAGGCGGGTAAGTACACGGTGAACAATAGTAGCGCCAACCTGGGACTTGATATCGTCACCGATGATAGGAAGCCCCTTATTTTCAAAACGCTGCTGCCAGTACTTCTCACGGGCTATAAAAACCGGTATGCAGTTTACCATGCCGCATCCGGCTTCCAGGATTTGCTCTACATACCACTTGGTGGCTTCCTCACTTCCAACCGGAAGGTAATTTATAACTACATCGGTCTTGGTATCTTTAAGAATTTTTACGATATCGGCAGTGGGACCGGGCGCCTTTTCGATAATCTGCGACAGGTATTTGCCTAAACCGTCATGAGTCATGCCTCTTTCCACTTTAACACCCATAGGTTCCACATCGCAGAACTTATAGGTATTGTTAGGTGCGGCATATATAGCCTGGGCTAAATCCTTGCCGACCTTGTTTTTATCGATATCGAAAGCGGCAACGAATTCGATGTCGCTGATATGATAGCCGCCGAGATTAACATGCATTAATCCGGGAACAAAATCACATTCCTTTGCCTTTTTATAGAACTGAACACCCTGAACGAACGAGGAACAACAGTTTCCGACACCGATTACAGCTACATTTATTTTTCCCAATTTATTAACCCCTTTCCGGTAATAGCCGGATTTTTTATTTTTTTATTTTCGGCCATTTTTTATCATTCTTTTAAAGAGCAGGCTTTTCAGGTACAAAAACCGGCTCCCAAATATCTGCTTCCTTCAATTACAACCAATTAAGCTTACCCCCGCCATCCTTTACCTAACCGTAAAAACACCAACAGAACTATAGCTATTTTATACGTGAGTTGTCAAGGTCTGGCATAAACTCACAGACTTACCTCGACTTATATTTAATTAAAAACTTTCTGCGGTTTCCATTTTCCTGTTGCGGCATCAAAATTCAATATTGCCAGCAAAGAACCCTTTTCGTCATAAGCGCAATACTTATCATTAGCTATTGTATTCGTATCTTCCAGTATTACGGAGACACCGTTCCTGATAAATCTCTCCTGCTCGTCACCGACTGTAACCGATTCCCATTGCTTCATAATGAAATCTACCGGGTATACCAACCGCTGCCACTCACCGCCTGAAAATGCGTCTTTAAGTTCGAATACGGATACGGCTTCTTCTATATCGAAAGGCCCGTATTTTAATCTTACGAGTTCCGTTACACAGGCACCACATCCCAAGCGTTCCCCCAGGTCATTTGCCAGTGAGCGTACATATGTCCCCTTGCTGCATTCCATCTCAATAGTAACGAAAGGCGGATTATAATCTACGAGCTCCAGTCTGTAAATATATACCTGCCTTTTTTTCCTCTCAACCGCAATACCGGCTCTCGCCAGCTTATATAAACACTGCCCGTTATGTTTTAGGGCGCTGTACATCGGAGGCTCTTGTTCAATTGCCCCTAAAAAACAGCACAGAGCAGATTCTATATCCTGACGTGTTATAGAAGAGGCGTCTTTCTCTCTGATGACTGTGCCCTCTATGTCGTAGGTATCGGTGGCTATACCGAGTTCTATAACCGCCCTGTACGTTTTTTGGGCATCCATCAGGAATTCGATAACCCTGGTTGCCCTGCCAAAGCATACAGGTAAAACGCCGCACGCTAACGGGTCGAGAGTCCCGGCATGCCCTACGCGCCGTTCTCCGGTGAGATGCCTGACAAGAGATACGATTTTAAAAGAAGTAACCCCTGCAGGTTTATTAATGTTCAGTATCCCATCCACGGCTATACCTGTTCTTCAGGCTTCGAAACCCGGTCGATAAGATTAATTATATGGGAAGCCCTTTCGATAGAGTTATCCCAGTAAAATGAGAGCGACGGGACATATCTCATCCTGATACGCTTGGTTAATTCGTTATGTAAATATCCTGAAGCGGATTCGAGTGTGGAAATGATCTCTTTCTTTTCTTCTTCAGTGCATATGCAACTGACGTAAACCTTGGCATGCTTCAAATCCGCAGCAGTTTCCACTTCATTGACAGACAGGAAATTACCCAGACGAGGGTCTTTAATCTGGCGCAAAAGCAAGTCGCTTATTTCCTGGCGGATGAGTTGATTCACCCGCTCGATACGATATGACATTTTTGTTCCCCTATTTAGCTCTTTCCAGACTATAGCACTCAAAAACATCGCCAACCTGGAACTGGTCAAAGTTCTCAAGCGCAATGCCGCATTCATATCCGGCAGCCACTTCTTTTACATCGTCCTTAAAACGCCTCAAGCTGGAAATAACGGTTTCAGCTACTATCTTGTTATTCCTTTTCACCCTGACCTTGGCTCCGCGTTTTATCTTGCCGTCCAGTATGTAAGAACCGGCCACCCCGCCCTTTTTACCGGCCGAGAATACTTCCCTGACTTCGGCATGTCCGTCAATTACTTCTACATATTCGGGTTCCAGCATGCCTTTGAGCGCCTTCTCGACATCATCGACCATATCATAGATAATCTTGTAGATGCGAATGTCAACACCCTCGGCATCCGCCATACGCTGAGCGCCGATATCTATGCCGGTGTTAAACGCGACCACAAGCCCTTTGG
>JAQTUQ010000028.1 GCA_028707255.1 Dehalococcoidales bacterium | reverse complement strand
CCGCTCCCCGGCTCAACGCTTCGATGCCCAGCGAACCGCTGCCGGAAAAGAGGTCGAGCACATATTTCCAATCGTTGGCAACCGAATACAAGATAGAAAAAATCGCTCCCCTTACCAGCTCGGTTGCCGGGCGCGTTCTTAATCCGGGAGGAGCTATCAGCGTACAACCCTTGGCTTCGCCTGCGATTACTCTCATAACTAAATTTAATTTCCTCTCATAAATAAGGTATCATAAATCCATACAGTAATCCACCTTCTCCCGATATTCTCAAATGCACATAAACTTTTCATTAACCAAAAACGGAGGATACTTATCGGCATCAGCATACGATTTAGCAAGAACAATTGACATTAAAGCCGGCTATCAGAAAGAATGGGTTTGATATGTTTTAAAAATACCGTTGCTGAGATATTTTTTCAAGAGCGCGGGCATATTCCGAATAAGCAACCTCACCAAACAATACAAATACAATCTCTTTTATCGATACAGCCTCTTCTTCGGCAAATTTAACGACGGCGGCGACAGCTACAGCGGCTGCGGCTTTAAGGGGATATCCGTATGCCCCGGTGCTTATCGAAGGAAAAGAAATACAAGTAAGATTTCTTTTCTCTGCCAGCCTGAGCGATTCCAGATAAGCGCTCGCTAAAATTTCCGCTTCGTTATCGTTTCCACCCCGCCACACCGGTCCGACCGTATGGATTACATACCGGGCAGCCAGGTTGCCGCCGCTTGTAATGACCGCTTTCCCTGCCGGTAATCTCCCCTGCTCCGCCACTATCTTTTTACATTCTTCGAGGATGGCAGGGCCTCCCGCCCGGTGAATGGCGCCATCCACCCCGCTCCCACCCATCAAACCGGAATTGGCGGCATTGACAATAGCATCGGTTTTTTGAAGCGTAATATCGCCCGTTACCAGGGATATCGCAGTCTTTTTAACTTTCACAATCATTAAAATAAAACCTTTTTAACAGATGACTGATATTTTAAAGCATCCCGCTGTATAAATACAGTAATAAAATCGACAGAACCCCGGATATTAATATCTTGTAAAAAATTTCATAATAGTTTAACCTATTGATAATATTTTACCGACTTTTAAACAAGGAGTACGCCGTTGCTTAAAAAAGTTAAAACAGAAGATGCCGTCGGGCTGGTTGTCGGCCATGATATGACCAAAACTATTCCCGGTGTTTGCGACGGACCCAGATTCCGTCGCGGAGACGTTATTAGGCATGAGGATATTCCCGAACTGCTAAGTATGGGTAAAGAACATATCTACGTTATCGAAAAGGAAGAAGACCAGGTTCACGAAGAAGAAGCGGCAATTCGCATCGCTAAAGCTGTTGCCGGCAATAATCTTAAAATAAGCGAACCCAGACAGGGGCGTGTAAATATGAAGGCTACAGTCGATGGGATTTTAAAAATCAACAAGCCCCTACTATATGAAATCCATTCCATCGAGGATATCATCATCGCCACACGGCACAACAATGTAACCTGCAAAGCCGGAGAAATCGTTGCCGGAACCAAAATTATCCCGCTCTTTACCTCTGAAGATAACCTGAAAAAACTTGAGGAATTATGTCAAAATAAGGGCAAGGTAGTTGATGTTATCCCCTTCTTATCCAAAAAAGTCGGCATTATTATTACCGGAAACGAAATCTTCAAGGGACTTACGGAAGATAAGTTTGCTGATGTTATGCGTAAGAAAATCGAGAAACTGGGCTCGACTGTCATAGGTGAAGTAATCGTCCCCGATGACGAGAATATCATCGCCAGGGCTATTCTCGATATGAAAAACAAAGGCTGCGAGGTAATTATCACCTGCGGGGGGCTTTCGGTAGACCCCGATGATGTTACAGTCGAAGGTGTAGAAAAAAGCGGAGCGAAGATTATATCCTACGGCGTACCGGTAATGCCGGGCGCAATGGTGCTGGTTGCAGAACTGGGAGATATCCCGATACTGGGAGCGCCCGGCGCCGTTATCTTTAAAAAGACAACCATTATCGACGTTTTAATGCCTCGCATGCTTGCCGGAGATAAAATCACCAGGCAGGACATAATCGAACTGGCGCACGGTGGAATGTGCCTCGATTGCGAAGAATGCGTCTTCCCTGTTTGCCCGTTCGCAAAATAAACTCAAAACGGCAATAGTTATTCGTAAGCCTTCCCTTGGGTGAAGGGGTCCTCACGATAATTCGTGTGATGACGGATGAGGGAAACATCAATTGTCATGCTGGAGTTCGTGAAGAACGAACGAAGCATCTGGGGTGGGGGATTAGTAAATTCCCGAAAAAATCGAGATGAGTCCCGACATGTCGGGATTGAATCCATTGCGGCGACAATTGTAAAAACCAAAAAATAAGGATTTATAAATGTCCTACTCCGAAATCGATGAGGGTAAAAATTACACCGGATTTGGCAAGGCTTTATCTCTTGTCAGGTCTAATTGCAAACCGGTCGGAATAGAGGAACTGCCCATAGATCTCTGCAATAACCGTATACTGGCTGAAAATCTCTATTCCCTGCTGGATAATCCTTCGACCGATGTTTCGCTGAAAGACGGTTTCGCCGTCAGATATGAAGACATAGCGACGGCGTCGACAAAAAATCCGGTCTGCCTTAAAAATATCGGCTCGGCGTTTGCCGGTACCGCCTTCAAAGGTGAAGTACCTAAAGGATGCACTGTAAATATTTGCTCGGGGGCACCGATCCCTGAAGGGACGGATACAGTGATTGCTGTCGAGTTATGTGAAGTAACCCCTGAATGTGTCCGCATTACAAAAGGAGCTAAAAAAGGACAGAATATACTGGCTGCCGGAAAAGATTTAAGAAAGGGCGAGGAACTGGCGCCGGCAGGACGCATACTGCTTCCGGGTGACCTCGGTTTGATAGCCTCGGCCGGCATTTCAAGCGCCAGCGTCTATCGTAAGCCGAAAGTGGCTATAATCGCTATCGGAGATGAAGTGGTAGCCCCCGGCGGGCATCTTCACCTCGGACAGCTATATGCCAGCAATCTGGTAACCATCGCCGCCTGGCTGGATTCTTTCGGTTTCCCCTGCCAGACCGGCGTTGTTAAAGACGATAGAGCAGCCATCCGCTGTAAAATGGAAGACCTCTTTACCGCCGTAGACGTTATTCTCACCAGCGGCGGGGCGTGGGGCAGCGAGCGCGACCTGACGGTCGGCATACTGGATGAATTTAAATGGCATAAAAAATTCAGCAACGTACGCATGGGGCCTGGCAAAGGGGTTTCCTTCGGATTGTGGAATAACAAGCCGGTATTCTGCCTGCCGGGAGGCCCTGCCAGTAACGAAATGGCTTTCCTGCAACTGGCGCTGCCCGGTATACTCAGAATGGAAGGACAGAAAAGGCACCCGCTGCCGACAGTATTTGCCAAACTCACCAAAGATGTAACCAGCCGCCATCGCGATTGGGCAGAGTTTAAATCAGCGGTGCTGGCATATAAAAACGGGGAATATCAGGTTACACCCTATCAAAACCGCAGCCGCTTGCAATCGATTGCCAACGCTACCTGTTTTATATGTATTCCCGAAGGTTTTGATGTGCTTTCTGGCGGAGATACTATAGAAGTACAACTGCTTACGCCGTCGCTGGGCGGGCTTTCGATAGTTCGCCGCAGATATTCAAAGTAGGAATAAATCAAACCAATGCAGCAAACAAACGGGATAGATGATCTTAAAATTTTTACCCCCGGTAAAATAGGCAAACTCGAATTGCGTAACCGCATCATTCGCTCGGGGTGTTTCGAAGGAATGTCACCAAAAGCCACCCCGTCGGATGAGTTAATCGAACACCACAGAAGAGTTGCCGCCGGCGGCGGCGCTATGACAACTGTTTCCTATTGCGCCGTTTCGAATGACGGGCTTGCTTTCGACCATGAAATGTGGATGCGTCCGGAGATTCTGCCTCAATTAAAAAGACTGACTGATGCCGTACATAAAGAAGGTGCTGCCGCTTCGATTCAACTGGGGCACTGCGGATTCTTTGCCAATAAAAAAGCCAACGGGAAAACACCCATCGGTCCATCACGCAAACTGTGCCTGTTCAGATACAGTATCTGCCGTGAGATGACAAAAGAGGATATCGTAAGAATCAAAGAAGACTTCGGTAAAGCCACTCAAATGGCTATAGATGCAGAATTCGATGCCGTCGAAATACATGCCGGGCACGGCTACCTTTTAAGCCAGTTTTTATCTCCGTGGACGAATAAACGCAAAGATGAATACGGCGGCTCGCTGGAAAACCGGCTGCGGTTTCCCGCTTCCGTAATCAGACATGTCAGAGATACAGTCGGCGAAGGCTATCCGGTAATCGTCAAAATGAATGTCGATGACGGCTTTAAAAACGGTTTAAAAATCGACGAGTCAGTAGAAGCTGCCAGATGTTTTGAAGAGGCAGGGGCTTCCGCCCTCGTTCCCAGTTGCGGATTCACCGCCCGGACTTCTTTTTATATGATGCGCGGACAGGTGCCTATAATTGAATATATCAAATCGGAAAAGAATCCTTTAACCAAAATCGGCATGGCGTTATTCGGACGTTTTATAGTTAAGGAAGTTCCGTTCAAAGAATTGTTCCTTTTAAAGCAGGCAAAACGCATAAAGGATGCCGTTAAAATACCGGTCATCTATATCGGCGGAGTCTGTTCGCTGGATAATATGAATACGGTTATGCAGCAAGGATTCGAGTTTGTG
The DNA here is from genome assembly GCA_028707255.1 of Dehalococcoidales bacterium. Lineage (GTDB taxonomy): Bacteria > Chloroflexota > Dehalococcoidia > Dehalococcoidales > UBA5627 > UBA5627. The sequence goes on along the minus strand of JAQTUQ010000028.1, from coordinate 17,300 downwards.
CAGGTCGGCCGCGCCATCATTCGAGACCCCGATTTCGTCAGGAAGTTAAAGAACGGAGTGACTCATTCGAGCGATTGCGACCACTGCAACCGATGTGTGGCAGAGATGGCTAATAAAGGGCTGGTTTGTGCTGCCGATATAAAAGGGCTGAAAACGAAAAATTATCAAACGTAGGGACGACTAATGGTCGTCCGCCTTTATGATTTCAAATATTGCGAACGGGCAACGCTCGTCCCTACGGATTATTTATATAAATCACATATTTTATTTAACGTAAACTCTCCCTATAACTATCTCATTTTTTCTAAATATATTTATTTTTATTATTGACATTTATATAACACTATGTTATATTGTGTTATATGGAGATATATTAATTATGGCTAAAATACAGGTAGATTTGTCACCGGAAGAAGATAAAATTGTAGAAGTCTATAAACTTATGCACAACCTGAAAACAAAGCAGGAAGCCATAAAGCGTATGATTAAATATTTTAAGGTTGAAATAAAACCGAAGAATATCAACGAAAAGGATTATTATTCGACCTAGGAGGGCTTATGAGTGCCGGGGCAATTACAACTTTAATAATAGCAGCTATTATTTTAATACTTTTAATTATAATTGTACGGTACTGGATAACCATCTATAACAAATTTCAATACTGGATAAACCGGGCAGAAAGAAAATTCGCCGATATTGATGTTGTACTTCAAGAGAGGCTAGATAAAATTCAAGCCCTGTCTCAGATAGTAAAAAAATATGATATCCACGAATGGAAAGCACTCAAAGAAACCATAGAAGCGAGAAGTCGCTGGACAAAAGATACACCTTTAAATGAAAAGGTTAATCTTGCGTCTGATATTGAAAATAGCTATTTTAAAATCCAAGCTGTATTTGAAAAATACCCGGAATTAAAAGCTGATAGACTGCATCTTCGCCTCATGGAGAGCGATTCTCGAATTGAGAAGCGATTAAGAATAACCAGATTGGAATATAATAGGGTAGCACAGCAATACAATGAAAGAGTGATGAAATTTCCAAGAAATATGGTAGCCAGAATACATCATTTTACCAAACTGGATTACCTTACCTTTGTGACACAGGAACCCGATGAACCACAAATGGCATACAATCCCAAAGAAATATTCAAGGATAATTAATTTACATGCGCCATGAAAACATAACAAAACGCCGCAGGGGAACCGCTATCGTAGAAACAGAAAACGGCATTCTCCTGACCTCCGGCAGTTGGCATGGGGCGTTCTTGTTACCCGGTGGAAAAGCCAGAGACAACGAAACCAGAACAAAAGCAGCCGCTAGAGAACTTTATGAAGAGACAGGATTAAAGCCAAATTCAATAAAATACCTCTTCCATCATATCGGTGAAATTAATAACAGATACCATTATAGAGATCACCATACAGTCTGCCTGATACAAACCAGCGGTAGAGCCAGCCCTTGTCATGAAATAAAGCGCATTGACTACTACACCCCAGACTGTAAGCTAAAAATTTCTGCCGACACTATGGCAATCATCGAAAAATATTACAGCCAAAAGCACGGTAACCATTCTGTAGATGCTAAATATTCCAAACCTCAAAAACCTGAACCAGATAACCGTCATATTTCATCTTCTCAAAACGGTAAGATATACCTCATAAGCGACCTGCATCTCGACCATAAAAATATAATAAGATACTGTCATCGACCATTTACCAATACCGATAGCATGAATAAAATCCTTATTGATAATTGGAATAATATAATCGCTGAGCAAGATACTGTATTTTTCTTGGGTGATTTAGCTCCCTTTCAAGATATCCCAAAAATAAACAATTGGTTAAAGAAATTGAAGGGTAAAATAGTATTTATTCAAGGGAGTCATGACCCGGATGACTTTGGAATTAGGCACAAGATATTAAACCATAACGGCTATAAATTCCTTTTACTACACAATCCGGATTACAAAAATGATGAAGATAAGACATCAAAAAAGATAAGGAAAGAAGTACCAGACTGGCAAGATTGGATTATACACGGACATACGCACAACAATAACATGCGACATTATCCGTTTATTAACGGGAAAAATAAAACGATAAACGTTAGCGTCGAATTAACAAACTATAAACCAGTCAGTCTTGAGTTTATAACTTCTCTGGGTCTGGAAACAATCAAACGGATGGAGACAGTTAATAGCGAACCGGAGAGGTATTAAATGGCAAATTACTTTATAGAAGTCAGGATTATGGGCAGTATGAAACATGAAATCAGAACCATAACATACGACGTCAGAAGAAATTGCTATTTACGAGGTTCAAAACCTATTCCCCATATCTCAATAGTCTCAAACCCTACGCCCCTTAATCCGAGACAAGATGAAAAAAAGTTATTACACGATTTTACTTCAATTTGTTCTCAGTATCCGGTTATGGAACTCCAATTTGATGGGTTTGGGAGTTTTCCATGCAACAATTCGAATGGCGTGGCTAAAATCAATATTAAACCCTCTCAAGAATTGCTTGAACTGCGATGGGCTCTTCTTTCTCGTTTAAAAAGTTACTGTCAACTTGACCGTACATATGACACAAAGAAAGATTACTACAGCCCTCATATCACAATAGCTATGAACCTGAATCAGAATCAATTAAATAAAGTTATGAGCTATCTACGTCAAAAAGACCAACCATACAATCACCATTATCTGACACGAGTAACTCTCCTCAAAAACCATAAAATACTCGCTGAGTATGACTTTTTTCTAAAACGAACATTAACAAGAAATGAAGCATTAAGCCGGAGAATAGAAGCTGAAACCAATACAAGAATTAGAAAACATTTGAGTAAGAAAATAGAAGGAAAATCAATAAATCAACATACACGATCTGTAGTCAATCCTTTTAAAGCACTTCTGATATGGATTAAAAAACTAATCAAATACTAACTGGCACTAAAATGTTGGGTAACAAATAGGAGTAGCAAATGAAATTTAATAGGAGTAATAAAAAACAAACTGAAAACAATGCGAAAGTTCAAGATAATGATTCTTCTGATGAAGCATTAAGAATGTGCCGAGCCATACAGACTGGACAACTCGATAAGTATTTAAAGTATTTTGACAAATGCCCCAAGGAAGAAACAATAAATATATTTCTAAGTATTATAACCTCAAAGGACTCATGGCTGCCGGTTCTATTTCAAAACGAAACTCCTCCTACTATAGTAGATGGCATTTCTTTTGATTCAATACAGAATAGAGTAAATAGAATACTAACTAAAATCACTTTACTCCTTTTAGTTAAAGACAAATCCCAAAAATTATATCTATGGCAAAAAATTGAACCACAATGGATAGAATATTACATCATTGAAATAAAACACCAAGTTACTCTATTTGAAGCAATAGCTCAGCAATTTACTGATGCAGGACAGAGACAAAAAGCAACGGAAATAAGTGAAAAGATTGACCAAATAAAGAAGGCGAATGAAGCTTATAAAATTGACTGGTAAATATATAATTAAAATATAAAGGAGAAAAACAAAATGATAGACTGGGATTTTGTATGGACATTAGTGGTTGCCTTTGCAATTTGTCTGGTTATCTATTACTTAGAAAGGATAATATGGGAAGCGATGACCAGAAATCGCAGACGCTAATATAAAAACTGTAGGGGCGACCAATGGTCGCCCGCCCTTATGTTTACGTATTTGGCGGACGGGCATTGCCCGTCCCTACGGATTTAATTTAAAAGACTACTAACCAACACCCGCCAGTTTTGAATTCTTGATGATTACAGTGGGATTGGAATTGCGTTTGGGAATTGAAATACCATTCTCTTTTAACAAAGCGATATGTTCTTCCATTCCCCACTTTGCTTTATAAAGACAATCCTCGATTGAATTTCCCACGCCGGTAAAACCTTCCAAATCAGGAGAGTAAAAGGTAAAGAATGCAGGGTCTTCCGTTGCTTCTATTATCAACGAATATCTCAAATCAATCATTTATTTACCCTCCTTTCCTTTCAAACCAGCTGCCTTTAGAATGGCTTCACATGTCCCTGTAGGGATTTCCCTTGAACCATGATAATCTACACGAATCAGTTTGTCCAAACCAGCTTTTCTATAGTAACGAACTGAACCCTTTTCTTTAAAAAGCTGGAAGTCATTTTGTTCAAGTAACCTTATTAATTCACTAAATTTCATAATTAATAAGAGATGTATCGAAATAATCAACCTGATTATAACATAACGTCGCTTTGATTGTTATGTCTTAAAGCAATCGCATATCCCCATATGATAATATTGTAATTGTAACTAAAGTCATATATCCAATGCAATTATTTATGCTAAATTGCTTAAAACGAAGTAATTATCCGGAGGTGCCTATAAAAATCAAACAAAATCTCTGCTTAAAAAACACCCCTGATAGTCCTGTCCCGGAAATTTGAAAGAATTAAAATAAAGGAAACAGAAAGGATAGTCAAATGGCAGTAGAAAAAGGTTACGCAGCTTTGGCTCTGGCATTGCTTTCAACAGCAGTATTATCGGCATGTTCGTCAAAAACAAAGGACATTGAGGAAGAAGGGCTGGTTCGTATCTATGAAGTAGAAAAATTCGCCAGGGATATATACAAATATTTCCATGAAAAATGGGGAACGTACATAATGGATACAATCAGCCACAGCGAGCAGGCGCATATGGACATAGTACAGGAAATGATTGATAAGTATGGATTTGATAATCCGATTAAATATAATGGTTACGGTGAATTTACCAATAAAGACTTGAAAGAGCTTTATAAAGAACTGACCGTACAGGGTTCGAAGTCCGAAGAGGATGCGCTGGAAATCGGAGCTATGGTTGAGGAAATCGATATAGTCGATATTAAAAAATACTGGGAACAAACCGAGGCAGCAGATATAAATAATGCCTACAGTAAACTTACGACCGGTTCACACGGTCACCTGAGAATATTTGTGTCAGCTTTAAACGAAAAGGGAGTTCAATACCGGCCTCACTATCTGTCTGTACAGGAATACAATGAAAGTGTCGGCACTGTAATAACTACAACAGTTACTACTACTTCAACTGCATCTTCATCAGCCGACATGAGAGTTTATTATTGTCAAACTGACATGTGCGGATATGTTTACGACCCGGCTGTCGGAGACCCGGATGGCGGAATTGCTCCCGGGACGCCCTTTGAAGATATCCCGGATGACTGGAGATGCCCTGTTTGCGGAGCTACCAAAGCTTCGTTCGCCAATTACCCACCGGAACATTAATAAACAGGAAATTTTTTGTGAGCGAGCTTCTAGTTATTCTCGAAGTAACCCAGCGCCAGCTTGATTTTGTCTTCAATGCTTAAAGACGCATCGCGCGGGAGACTCGATAAAGCGCGCGTGACTTCGGATGCGGAATAGCCCAGCGAGGTCAAAGCGGCCAGTACATCGGCGTTTTCCTGCGCGATTTCCGCCATCGGCGTCGCCATCATACCTGTGCCGATTTTATCTTTCAGTTCAAGGACGATGCGGCTGGCGGTTTTCTTGCCGACTCCGGGAATCCCTGTAAGCAAATCGGCATTGCCTGACGCTATCGCCATAATCAGCTGGTCGGGTTCCATTGCCGAAAGCATTGCCAGTGCCAGCTTGGGGCCGATACCGGATACACTTGTTATTGATTTAAAAAGCTCCAGTTCGGCAGTAGTATTAAAACCGAACAGGGAAAGATTATCCTCACGCACATTGAGATGAGTATAAACCCTGACACTTGAGCCGACGGCTCCCAGTTTACTGATGCCGGTGGTGGATAAATGAACCTGAAAACCCACCCCGCCGACATTAATAATAGCCCAATCGCTGCCCAATGCTTCCAACTTACCGCTGAGACTGGCTATCATTGCTTATCTCCTTGCCCCTTTATTATATCACTTAGATGTACAGACCTGACGTGGCAAATAGCCACCGCCAGCGCATCGGCAGCATCGTTCGGTTCGGGTATTTCCGCCAGATTGAGCTGTAATTTAACCATCTGCTGTACCTGTTCTTTTGAACTTGCCCCGTAATTGGTTGCCCCCTGCTTGATTTGTGCCGGTGAGTATTCAAAACACGGAATATGATGCTTGCCGGCTGCCAGTATAGCAATTGCCTGCGCTTTGCCGATAACCAGCGCCGAGCGTATATTCTTATCTACGAAGGGTTGCTCCACAGCCACCGCATCGGGACGGTAACTTTCTATTACTAAGCAAAGCTCATCATAAATGAAGCATAAACGCTCCCCGATCGGAGAGCGTTGTTTACATTTTAAGGCATCGCAACATACAAAGGAGATATTATCCTCTTCACAGTCTATAATGCCGTAACCTACTGTAATTGTTCCGGGGTCGATACCCAGTATTCTCATTACCCTACGCGGTCTACCCTTCGTATTTCTCCATCACTTCATCGTTAAACTCGACATTGCTCCAGACACTGCGCACATCATCCAGATTTTCCAGCCTGTCTATCAGCTTCAAAACCGATAGAGATGCCGCTTCGTCTAGCTCGATGGTGTTTTTAGCAACCTTGGCAAGTTCTGCCGATTTAACGCTTATCCCGTTATCTTCCAACGACTTGCGAATCTTTTCCATATCTTCGAGGCTGGTATAGACTTCGATATAATCGGCATCTGCCTTTACATCCTCGGCGCCGGCATCAATTGCCATCAGGGAAACATCATCGGCATTCATGCCATCCGTAACTTCTATGCCGATAATACCTTTTTGTTCGAACTGCCAGTTGACACTGCCGGCTTCACCAAGACCGCCTCCGGCGCGGGTAAAGACGCTCCTGACTTCCTGGATAGTACGATTGCGATTATCGGACAATATATCTACCAGAAGAGCGGCGCCACCGGAGCCATACCCTTCCAGTACGAATTCATCATAGGTTACACCCTCGAGAGTCCCCTCTCCCTTTTTAATTGCCCTCTCGATGTTGTCCATCGGCATATTGTTATCGCGCGCTTTTTGAATGCAAAGACGAAGACGGGAATTAGCTTCCGGATTGCCGCCGTGTTCGCGCACCGCCAATATGATTTCACGGGTTATCTTTGTAAAAAGCTGCCCTCTCTTGGCATCGGCAGCCCCTTTTTGATTTTTAATATTAGCCCACTTGGAATGACCAGACATCTTTTTTATTCCTCCTGAAAGGCTTACACCTGTATTTTAATTTTATCACTTCTATTGGCTTAGTTGAATAGGTAAAAAGAATTGATAATAATTACAGGACGTTAGGAGGAACCCCGCCGACGGGACAGATTTCGGTAACGGCACAGGCAACCGCATATTCACGGCAGTGGGAGAGGCTTATAGAAAGACTTTCGATGCCGATATCCTGCGCTCTCTGTCCGGCGTTCCCGTATAAATTGACACGCGGCTGACCACCTGCGTCAGGGATTATTTCGATATCGCGATAAGCCACCCGGTTGGAACCGAGCGCTTTGATAACCGCTTCTTTTCCCGAAAAACGTGCCGCCAGCGATGCGGGCTTATTGCCGTAGAGCTGCAACTCCGAATCGGTATAAATACGATTCAGAAAAGCATTACCCCAGCGGGAAACGGCATCTTCGATCCGTTTTATTTCTATGATATCCACTCCGACCTGTTGCATGATAAATCCCTTGTATTATCGATATTCTCTAAGTATCATACCATATTTTTTAACTGCACCGCTTGAAAGATATAGAAGATTAAAGACACACTGATTTTTCAATCTTGACGGCGCAGACCTTATATTCGGGGGTCTGCGTTACCGGATCTACGGCACAGCTGGTTATCATATTGGTCGGGGTCTCGGCAAAGTGAAAGGTCATATAAACCACGCCCGGCGGCACAACCCGCGTTACCTCCACCCCCGCCTCCACCTCTCCGCGGCGTGAAATCACTTTAATAGCATCGTCATCATTCAACCCCAGCTTTGCTGCATCGGCCGGATTAATTTGTACCCTTTCTCTGCCCATAAAAATATTAAGCCCTTCCGTTTTGCGCGTCATGGTGCCGGTATGATAATGGAATAAACGCCGCCCGGTGGTTAAAATCAATGGATAATCTGCATCCGGCAATTCCTCGGAAGGACGGTATTTAAGCGGTGTCAACTTGCCCTTACCGCAGGCAAACTGCTTTGTATGTAATATAGGAGTACCCGGATGGTCAGCATTCGGGCAGGGCCACTGCAAACCGCCGCTTTCCAGCCTTTCATATTTTATACCGCCGAAACAGGGTGCCAGGGCGGCAATTTCATCCATGATTTGAGAAGTATTTTCATAATCGAAGCCTTTGCCTCCCATCGCTTCGGCAATCCTGCAGGTGATTTCCCAGTCTGCCAGCGACCCGCTGACAGGCTCAATCGCCTTTCTAACACGCTGAAAACGCCTTTCTGTATTGGTAAACGTGCCATCTTTCTCGGCAAAGGAAGCTGCCGGTAAAACTACATCTGCCAGTTGCGCTGTTTCGGTCAGAAAGATATCCTGCACCAGCAGAAAATCCAGCGATGACAGAGCCTTAATAACATGATTGGAATTGGGCTGGCTGAGCACCGAGTTTTCCCCGATTATGTAAAGAGCTTTGAAAGTGCCGTCACAGGCTCCGTTGAACATTTCCGGTGTCGTCAAACCCTTCTCGATAGACAGATTGCCGCCCCAGGCAGCCTCGAATTTCTTTTTCGTCTCGGGGGAAGTCGATGACTGGTAGCCGACATAGACGTTCGGCAATGCTCCCATATCGCAGGCGCCCTGCACATTGTTTTGCCCGCGCAAGGGATTAACGCCGCTACCCCGCTTGCCGATGTTGCCGGTTACCATTGCCAGATTTGCAATTGCTATCACGTTATCCGTTCCGTGCGAATGCTCGGTGATGCCCAGCGTATAAAGGATTGATGAAGGATTCCCTGCCGCATACATACGCGCCGCTGCAATGACCTGTTCGCGGGGAACTCCGGTAATTCTCTCTACAAAATCGATATCATATGATTTTAATGATTCCATAAAGGCTTCGCTGTTTTCGCAACGTTCTTTTATAAAATCGATGTTATGCAATTTCCCATCGACGATGACTTTTATCATCCCCATCAGCAGCGCCACATCAGTGCCCGGATGGTGCCTCAGCCAGATGTCGGCGAAACGCACCAGATCTATTTCGCGCGGGTCGGCTACTATCAGTTTTGTTCCTCTGCGTACCGCCTGTTTGACATTCATACCGATAACGGGATGCGCTTCGGTGGTATTGGAGCCGATAGCAAAGATACAATCCGCTTCCGATATATCCTCGATGGAGTTGGTCATGGCGCCGCTGCCGAAAGTCTGCGCCAGACCTGCCACCGTCGGGGCATGGCACAGGCGGGCGCAGTGGTCGATATTGTTGGTGCCCAGCACCAGCCGGCAGAACTTCTGCGCCACGTAATTATCCTCATTCGTGCAACGGGATGAAGAAATGATACCCACCTGTTCTTTGGGATATGAAGACAATTTTTCAGCTATAAGACTCAATGCCTCATCCCAGCTCGCTTCGACAAACTTCCCGTTCTTTTTAATCAGCGGACTGCGCAGCCTTTCCTCACTGTGGACATAGCCGGCGATGCCGAAGCGTCCCTTGACGCACAGCTTACCGCTATTTGCCTTGCTGTCGCTGCCCCTGACTGCAACTATTTTACCGTTTCTTACACCCAGATACATACCGCAGCCCACTCCGCAATAAGGACAGGTGGTCTCCACTTCATAGGCGGGGACTGCTGACTCTTTTATAGTTAATGCAGCCGTCGGGCAACTCACCACGCATTCACCGCACGATTGACAATTCGACTCCATAATCGGCTTATCGCCGAAAGTGCCGATGCGGCTTTCATAACCGCGGCTGATAACCTCGATGGCATTGGCACAGGTTATTTCATCACAGGTGCGGGTGCACTTCTGGCAAAGGATGCAATAGTTGCGGTCGATTTTAAAGAAAGGATTGCTGTCATCGACCGGAATATTCCTGTCATTGTGAGGAAGTATTCTTTCGCTTATCCCGAGATATGCCGCTACCTTCTGCAAATCGCAGCGCTGGTTTTTAACACAGGTCAGGCAATCCAGCGGGTGGTCGGCCAGTATTAGTTCCAGTATATTACAGCGGACATCGTCGATATCGGGCGTAGACGTCCTGACGACCATACATTCAGCAACGGGAGTGGTGCAGGCAGTCGGCATCCCTTCCATTCCTTCTATTTCAACAATACAGAGACGGCAGCCTCCGTGCGGTTTCAGGTCTGGGGAATAACAGAGGTACGGAATATAAATGCCGTTCTCAAGCGCCGCTTCCAGCACCGTCATTCCCGGCTTGGCGGTAACTTTTCTGCCGTCGATGTTCAAACTAATTTCGTTCACTATTAGAGTTCCCTTTAATTACCATGTTTACAATTAGCTATAATTCGAAACGCCATCCTGTATCCAGATATGATAGATATAACGTCGTTGCGAGTCCCGACATGTCGGACGAAGCAATCTCTACAATACCCTTTAATTACCCCGCCTGCCATTGTTTATTATCCCCGACTGGCTAGTACTGCTCCAGGTCGCAACGTAAACAGCGGCGTGCTTCCGCTTCCGCTATTTCTTTATCGTAACCCAGTTCCACCTGGGAAAAATTCTGTATTCTGGCTGCCGCAGGCAACACCGGGGATACCTGTCTCGGCAAATCCGAGGGGTCGGACAAAGAAGAGTTATCATCTGAAGAAGCCAGTGCTTCGTCAATCACACCCTTTCCCCCCAGAAAGATATCGATGGATTTAGCCGCCTGCCTTCCGTGAGCAATGGCTTCAATCACAGAAGATGGACCTAAAACGGCATCTCCTCCGGCATAAACACCCGGCTTACCGGTTGCCAGTGTAAAATTATCCACCGCTATAAACCCATCATCGGCGGTATCTAACCCGAATCTGTCCGAAATACGCAGACGCTGCCCGATAGAGGCAATCACACTGTCGAGTTTTAAGGTAAACTCGCTGCCTTCTACCGGAAGCGAGCGGTACCTGCCTGAGGAATCGATGTCCCCTCTTGCCATACGAACACATTCGAGGGTTATCCCGTCATCTTCATTGATTACCTGCCCCGGCATCGCCATTTCCAGGATATGAATCCCCTCAGCGACTGCCTTCTCTATTTCTTCACGACCGGCAGGCATATCCTCGCGGCTACGGCGGTAAATGATAGTCACATTGCTCGCTCCCAACCTCCTGGCGGTACGCGCCACGTCGATGGCCGCATGCCCGCCGCCGATAACCCCTACCCTGTCACCGAGCGATACCTTTTTACCCAAATTAGCATCCTTTAAGAAAGCCAGACGGTCGATAAATCGATGGTCTTCCTCCCCGCTGATGCCCATTTTGAGGTCGTTTTGCGCACCGATCGCCACGAAAACGGCATTAAAACCGTGTTCAAATAGCCCCTCTACATTGTAGATTTCGGTGTTAGTTCTAATAGTTACCCCGGCATTTATTATTTCATCTATATCGGCATCCAGAATATTTTTCGGCAGGCGGTAATCCGGAATCGCCATGCGCAGCATCCCGCCTGCCAGAGGCTGCGATTCGTATACCGTTACCGCATGCCCTAACTTAGCCAGGTAGTATGCGGCGGTGAGTCCTGCCGGTCCCGAACCAATAACGGCAATCCGTTTACCGGATGGACGGACTTTAACAGTGCGGCTCTTCCAAACGTTACCACCATACTCGACTGCGTAGCGTTTGAGTTCGCGTATCGAAACCGCCTCGTCCAGTTGCGCCCGCCGGCATCTCGATTCGCAGGGATGAAAACATACCAGACCACAAACAGATGAGAATGGAATTTTCTCGCGAACGACTGCCAGCGCTTCCTCCGGCTGCCCTTTTTGTATAAAACGGATATAGCGCGGAACATCGATTTCAGCAGGACAGGTATGGATACAGGGTGCTTTTACCAGCCCGCGGCAAACTGCAGCACGGCAACGGTGATTTAAAATATGCTCTTCGTATTCTTCACGGAAATAACGCAGGGTGGTTAACACAGTATTCGAAGCTGATTGCCCCAATCCGCAAAGAGAACCCGTTTTTACCGTTTTCGACAGTTCCAGCAGCAGATTGATATCCTGCATTTTTCCTTCGCCGCGGCAAATACGTTCCAGTATATCCAACATCTGCTTCGTGCCGAGGCAGCAGGGAGTGCACTTACCACAGGATTCTGACTGCGTAAAAGATAAAAAGTAACGCGCCATATCCACCATGCAGGTGTCTTCATCCATCACCACTATGCCACCGGAACCAAGATTGGCGCCGATTTTTGCCAGAGAATCGAAATCTACCGCTGTTTTTAATAGACTGGCCGGCAGGCACGCTTCCGAAGGGCCTCCTACCTGAACGGCTTTAAAACGCCTGCCGCTGGGAACACCGCCGCCGATATCGAAAATAATCTCGCGCAGTGTAATCCCCATGGGAACTTCGATAAAGCCGCTGTTGGTAACCTTTCCCGAGAGGGCCAGGACAACCGTCCCGCTGTTATTAGCAATGCCGGACTGTGAAAAACTATCGCCTCCCTGTGAAATGATAACCGGGACATTTGCCAGCGTTTTTACATTGTTGATGACGGTGGGTTTGCCCCACAGGCCAGATTGCGTAGGGTAAGGAGGACGTACTCGGGGGGCTCCCCTCCTGCCCTCAATGCAAGCCATGAGAGCAGTCTCCTCCCCGCAAATATAAGACCCCATTCCCTCACTGATGCGAATATTAAAATTAAAACCCGAAGCGAGTATATTATTGCCGAAGTAACCCTTTTCCGCGGCTGATTCGATAGCAATCTTGAGACGTTTAACGGCCAGTAAATATTCAGACCGCACATAGATATAACCATGCGAAGCGCCGACAGCATAAGCGGCAATTATGAGTCCCTCGATTACCGAATGAGGGTCGGCCTCTAAAAGGCTGCGGTCCATAAAAGCGCCGGGGTCACCTTCGTCGGCGTTGCATATTACATATTTTTGATCGCTGACTGTATTACGACATAGATCCCATTTCACGGCAGTTGGAAATCCGCCCCCGCCCCTGCCCCGCAGACCTGAAAGCTTTACTTCATCGATAACCTGCTGCGGGGTCATACCCGAAAGCACCTTGTATAAAGCCTGATAGCCGCCGGCTGATTCATAAGCCTCGATTTTCTCAGGATTGATCTGCCCGCAGTTGCGCATGATTACGCGCTTCTGTTTTTTATACAGTTCGATATCCCTGTAACAGGGAATCGCTTTTCCATTTAAAGGGTCTCTGTAAAATAAAGCGGAGACAGGTTCCCCCTGCTTGAGATGGGATTGGATAATCTCGAGGACATATTCAACGCTAACATGGGTGTATAATATGCCTTCGGGTTCGATAACAACGACGGGTCCCTGCGCACAAAAGCCATGACAGCCGGTAAAATCTACTTTTACATCTGCCACTCCCTGTTCGGCTATGCCTTTCTCAAAGGCCTCCCTGATTTTAGCAGACTTTAAAGCGCTGCATCCGGTACCCTGACAGATTAAAACCGTGCGGACGGCATCGTTTTTATTCGCCATCCAATACCTCGGAAACTTTAGCGGGAGTCATCTGCCCGTGTATTTCATCATCGACCATCATCGCCGGAGCCAGAACACAGGCTCCCATACAGGATACCGTTTCCAAGGTGTATTCCATATCAGGAGTGGTCTCACCCGCTTTTATCCCCAGCTGTTTCTCTATTTCACGCAAGACACGCCCGCCGCCGCGCACATGACAGGCAGTCCCGCGACAGGCGCAGATAACCTTTTTACCGGAGGGAACAAATTTAAAACGCGGGTAAAAAGTGGCAACGCTGTAAACCGTTGCCGGCGATATGCGCAAATAATCAGCCACCCTGAGTATAATGTCTTCGGGCAGATATCCGAGCTCATGCTGAAACGCCTGTAAAATCGAAACCAGGTTGCTTTTTTCCCGGTTATACCCCGACAGGATATCCATCGTTTTATTAAAACCTGCCCTTACTGAAATTTTCGTCAAAAATACGGATTTGACCTTGAGAACAAACCGGAAGACCGGTTGTCGGACGGTATTGATTAAAAGGCGAGTATATGATTTCTATGATAAAATTATATTATATATATCTGCCCCGTACAAGTTTTGTTTGCCCCATAGAAGAGGGTGTGTTATTATTATTCATAACTATTCGTATTCTATAATCCATAAAGATTTTTATATGTGAATCAGTGAATATTCCGCTATAAAAGGAAAGGACTACCATGAATAAGAATCCGTTAAAAATAACCGATGTCACGCTGCGCGACGGGCACCAGTCACTACTTGCTACTCGGATGCGAACCGAAGATATACTCCCGATCGCTGCGGAGATGGATAAAGCCGGTTTTTACTCCCTTGAAGTATGGGGCGGCGCCACGTTCGACGTTCCTACAAGGTATCTTAACGAAGACCCGTGGGAAAGGCTCGCCGCCATAAAATGGCTGGCTCCCAAAACCCCTCTCCAGATGCTTTTAAGGGGACAAAACCTGGTAGGCTACCGCAACTATGCGGATGATGTGGTGATTGCCTTTGTAAAACACGCCGCGACAACAGGAATAGATATTTTCCGCGTTTTCGACGCCTTAAACGACGAACGCAATTTCGAAGTTCCGCTGCAGGCGATTAAAGAAAGCGGCAAGCATGCGCAGCTATCATTGTGTTATTCATTAACCGAACCCCAGATGGGCGGCCCTGTTTACAACCTGGAATATTATATCAAGAAAGCCCTGAAAATGGAGCAGATGGGAGCCGACAGCCTGTGTATTAAAGATATGGCCGGCTTGATTCGTCCCGATGATGCCTATACGCTGATTTCGGCGCTTAAAAAAGAAATCAAGATCCCGGTTCACCTGCATACCCATTACACCAGCGGCATGGCTTCAATGAGCATGCTGAAAGCCATCGAAGCCGGCGTCGATATCATCGATACAGCTCTGGCGCCATTTGCTTTGCGAACGTCGCACCCGGCAATAGAGCCCTTCGTAGCCGCGCTACAGGGCACCGACAGGGATACCAGCCTCGATATGCAGCACCTGCTTAAACTCGGCGAGCATTTCGAATCCATCGCCCCCAAGTACCGCGATTTTATGGCTACCAACAAGATGGCCGTTATCGATACCGAGGTACTGGTGCACCAGGTTCCCGGCGGCATGATATCCAACCTTGTAAGCCAGCTTAAAGAAGCCAATGCCCTGGACAGAATCGGCGAGGTTTACGCCGAAATCCCCAAGGTGAGAAAGGAACTCGGTTATCCCCCGCTGGTCACACCGACCAGCCAGATAGTCGGTATTCAGGCAGTACAGAACGTCCTCTTCGGGCGTTACAAGGTAATATCCGCGCAGGTAAAAGACCTGGTTTACGGTCTTTACGGACAGACCCCCGTTCCTATTCCGCCGGAAATCCAGAAACTGGTTTTAAAGGGATACGAAAGGGGAGAAACACCGATTACCGCAAGGCCGGGAGATATCTTGGAACCAGAAATGGAAAAGGCATACGCAGATACCGCACATATCGCACGCAATTTAGGCGATGTGCTGACCTATGCGCTCTATCCGACTACCGGTATGCGCTTCCTCAGGTGGAAATATGGACTTGAGGCTCCTCCTCCCGAAACCAAAGCCAAAAAGATGGCGGATATCAAGAAAGAAGACGAATTAATCGCCAAGGCCAAAGCCGGCAAGCTGGTAGACCCGGCCAGCATCGTCATCCCGCCGGCACCACCGGTTGCCATTCCGGCACCTGTAGCGGCGACGCCTGCGGCAGCTGCCCCTGCAGCGGCTGCACCCCAGTCAGCACCCGTGGCAGCAGTGCCGGCACCGACACCTGCAGCGGTAACCGCGACACCCGTTAACGGAACGGCCATCGTTGCGCCGATGCCCGGATTGGTTATTCGCTATATGGTCAAAGTTGGCGACGATGTCAAGGAAGGCGATATCGTAGCCGTTATCGAAGCTATGAAGATGGCAATCGACCTGCCGTCCACCACCAAGGGCAAGGTAAAGGAAATCAAATTCAAAGCCGGAGATCACGTATTGCGCGACGATATCCTGGCTGTCATCGGTTAAACCTTTATTTTTTTATCATGATATGACCATCGATGGTAAAAAAGGGGTATACTATTGCTTAAATATTCCTTATCTGAAAGGTAGATAACTATGGGGAAAACACTGGCTGAAAAGATTCTGGGATTGAAAGCCAAAACAGATTTAAGTTCGGGAGATATCGTGATTACGCCGGTCGACCTGGCATTCGTACAGGACACCACCGGCCCGTTAACGGTGCGCGAATTTTTAAATAACGGCTTTGAGAAACTGGCCAATCCGGCAAAAACAGTTTTATTTATCGACCACGCCGCCCCCAGCCCCAACAGCCAGTTATCCACAGACCATATTACACTGAGAGACTTTGCCCAAAAAACCGGTTGTATACTATCCGAAGCCGGAGACGGTGTTTGTCACCAGTTGGTGGCCGAGAATATCGCCGCACCGGGAGATGTAATTGTCGGAGCAGACTCGCATACGGTTACCGCCGGCGGTATTGGAGCCTTTGCTACCGGTATGGGTTCATCGGATGTCGCTGTTGCCATGGCGCTGGGTAAAACCTGGTTTCGGGTGCCGGAGACTATACGAGTGGTTTGCAGCGGTAAATTCCCAAAACATAGCTATGCCAAGGATTTGATATTGCATTTAATCGGGCTTATCGGCGCCGACGGAGCGACCTACAAGGCGCTGGAGTTTGCCGGTGAAACGGTGGACAATATGACCATCGGAGACCGTTTGACGATTGCCAATATGGCAGTAGAAGCCGGAGCCAAAGTCGGACTGTTCCCTTCGGATGAAACAACACGGAAATACCTAAAGGAACAGGGTCGCGAAGACCTCTACCAACCGCTTTCAGCAGACCCGGATGCGGTTTATGAAAGAACCGTCAATATAGATGTATCCAAGCTGGAACCAACCGTATCCAAACCACATACGGTGGATAATACGGCTCCGGCAAAGGATTTAAAGGGCACCAAGATACAACAGGTCGCCATCGGCACCTGCACCAACGGCAGAATTGAGGATTTCGAAATCGCCGCCTCTATCCTCAAAGGAAAGAAAAGACATCCGTCGGTCAGACTGTTGATTACTCCGGCGTCGAGGACGATTCTTAAGCAGATGATTAAAGCCGGATACGCGGAGACTTTACTGGATGCCGGAGCCCTGATTCTGCCGCCGGAATGCGGTTAG
>JAQTUQ010000003.1 GCA_028707255.1 Dehalococcoidales bacterium | reverse complement strand
TCTTTTAAAAGATTTCTTGCCCATCCCTTACACTATAACAGTTTCAGGTCTTATCGAAAAAGACAATCCACAGATTATGTTGTTCAGCGCTACCCCTCTGGGTAGAGAACTAGCTCCCAGGGTAGCATATCGAACAAGGTCTGGACTGACCGCTGATTGTACCGGTTTGGATCTGGTTGATTTTCAACGAGGTAAACAGGATTTGGTAGCTGTCTTAAAGCAGACTCGCCCTGCTCTCGGTGGTAATATAATGGCTTCTATAATAACTCAGAATTCTCGGGTACAGATGTCCACCGCCCGTCCTGGAGTTATGGTTGCTCTTGAACCGGACGATAAACGCTGTAGCGAGATAATTAATTACACACCTTCGATAACAGATAGCGACCTCCATGAAAAGATTGTATCAGCGGATATATATCCACCGACTTCAGATATAAAGGAAGCAGGTGTTATTGTATGCGGAGGAGCAGGTTGTAAGAATAAAGATAATTATTACAACTATATAATACCCCTTGTCGAAAAATTGAGTCACTTTCTTGGAGTTAAAGGAATGGCAGGTGCATCCAGAGCAGCGGTAGAAATGGGATTTATTGAAAGATCACACCAGGTAGGTCAAACCGGACAAACCGTAAAACCCAGAGTATATATTGCCGTAGGAGTGTCAGGTGCCGTACAGCATATAACCGGCATGCAGAATTCGGATATTATTATAGCAATCAATAGGGATTTAAAAGCTCCCATATTTAAGGTATGCGATTTCGGTATAGTAGGAAATATAGAGGATATAGTCCCGCAACTTATCAAAGCTCTGGATTCAAAGAGTAATAGCTATGGATGAATTGAATAAAATCGATGTATTATTTATTGGCGGTGGGCCTGCCGGTTTGGCCGGAGCAATTAGGCTAAAGCAATTACTTAATGAAAGAGGCATCAGCCGGTCTGTAGTAGTAATCGATAAAGCAGAAAAGCCGGGGCAGCATAGCCTTTCAGGAGCAGTATTCGAAGCTGATGTCCTGGATGAATTACTGCCTGAATGGAAAGAGGACAGTAATTATTTCGTTACTAAAATGATTAAAAACCGTGTCGAGCGTGAAGATATTGTCTTTTTAAACGGAGAAAAAAGAGCAGTTAAACTACCGAAGTTCATTATCCCGTCATATATGAACCACAGCGGAGAATATATGCTGTCCCTCAACGAAATGGTTACCTGGCTTACGGGCATTGCTAAAGGATTAGGCGTTGAAATATATAATGGATTCGCCGCTAAAGAGCTTCTTATAGATGATGGTAAAGTAAAAGGGGTAATCCTCGGCGAAAAAGGCTTAAATAAGGAAGGGAGTAAACAATCCAATTATATTCCGGGGGAAGTGCTGGAAGCTGATATTACAGTACTGGCTGAAGGTTCATTAGGACAGCTTGCCGAAAAACTTGTAAAAAATTTTAACCTTCAGGGGGAAAATCCCCAGATCCATTCACTGGGTGTTAAAGAAATTATCAAGCTACCAGAGAACAATACTTTTGGTAGCAATAGACTGATACATACTATGGGATTCCCTGATAAGGATATCTTCGGTGGCGGAGCCCTTTACAGTATGGATAGTACACATGTTGCAGTAGCCCTTGTTCTGGCGCTGGATTGGAAGTACCCTGACTTAAATCCCCAGCAGGAACTACAGTATTTTAAATCGCACAGATTAATAAGCGAACTTTTAAAAGGTGGAGAGGTTATAGCTTACGGAGCAAAGACCCTGCCTGAGGGTGGTTACTATTCTATATCTAAACTTATATTTGATGGTGTTCTTATTATAGGTGATGATGCAGGATTTACGAATGTAAGGAAGCTCAAGGGTTTGCATTATGCTATTAAATCCGGGATCCTCGCTGCCGAGACAATAATTCAGGCAATAGAAAAACAGGATTATAGCAAGAAGACTCTCGAATTATATGAAAAATTATTGGACAGAAGCTTTATAATGAAAGATTTGCGTAATTCCAAAAACTACCGCCAGGTTTTCCGCCGGGGTATGCTGTCCGGCTTGCCTCT
The DNA here is from genome assembly GCA_028707255.1 of Dehalococcoidales bacterium. GTDB lineage: Bacteria > Chloroflexota > Dehalococcoidia > Dehalococcoidales > UBA5627 > UBA5627. The sequence continues at coordinate 89,299 of JAQTUQ010000003.1, read as the reverse complement.
ATCTTTATTAGCTAATCTTATACCTGGTAGATGTAAGCTAGAGCCAGACTATAAAGGAATGAAAAATACTCTCCTGAAACGTAAGTATGTTAATGGTGTAGACAGATTAACTGCCGTGAGTTATTCAAGAGTATCTCATAGGGAAGATGAACCGTCACATATTAATTTAAACGCCCCTGAAATCTGCTCTCAGTGCGCTATGGAGTATGGCGTACATCCATGCGAGTATTTCTGCCCGGCAGCGGTATACAAACAAGAAAATAGTGAGCTTATAATCAGTTATTCCAATTGTATTAACTGCCAGACCTGCAGAGTAAAATGCCCTATGCAGAATATTAATTGGGAGATACCTGAAGGCGGCGATGGTCCCCGTTATAAGAAAATGTAAAGATACCGATAATTATTACCTGATATTCCTTACAGTATAGCATTCCCAGATTTTTCCCTAATAACAAGAAGTGCACCGACAATAATGGTGCACTTCTTGTTTACCTATATATCTATTTAGTTGGTTTGAGTATTATTTTTTTCTTCCCTTCTGGCAAGTGCTTCACGACGAGCAGCAAGTTTTTGCAGTTTTTGTCGTAAGGCATCTTCCATTCCCTGATTAAATTCACATACCTTACATTGGAATAGGCGGCTGCAAATTCTGCTCGATACATCTCCTTTTATGGCATAGCGACAAGATCTTCGTGTACCAGGAAGCTCCTTTAATTTCTCCATGGTATTATCAAGTTCGACAGATTCCCCGCCTGCCATCTTTTGCTGCATTTCCTGATCGAACTGGCAACTAGTACAATTATGCTCACTGGTACATATACGGAAATCCACCATCCCCATCTTCATCCATATGCATTCTGTTATTTTACCCCCTGTCTTCAGTTGAGCCACACCACCAATCGATTCATTATAATTAGATTCTTGAGCTTTCCTCAGGCCGATTCTGGCATCTATATTCTCAGGAGATACTGCGATAACTGAACTGAACTCTTTAATAGCGTCGTTATATTTCGCATTATCGTAATACACCTGCCCCAGTCTAATATGCTCGGGTATATCCTCAGGAGCAATTGCTATATTCTCTTCGATTGCCGGAGTGGTATCCTCCTTAGTTTCAATTACTGTTTCTACTTTCGCTTCTTGCTTACGTACTTCTATCTGCATCGGCCCTAGTTTTTCACGTATCAGCTTTTCTAATTCATTTAGATCGAGTGGTTTGGTTAAATAATCGACTGCTCCGTCTTTCATAGCTTCGACAGCTGTATCTATCGAGGGATAAGCTGTGATAAAAATACCATTAAGTCGTGGATGTTTGGTACGTGCTTCCTTAAATACCTCTAACCCATTTTTACCGGGCAGCTTTAAATCGAGAATAGCCATACCAAAATCCTGCTCTTCTATAGCCTCTAAAGCGTCTTCTCCACTTTCTGCTGTTTTAACATCATAACCATTATCTGTTAACCAATCTTTCAAGGCTTCCCGGATAGAAATTTCATCATCTACTATTAATATCGGTTTCATTATTTGTTCTCCTTTTATTTTTCGTTCTAACTTTATATTAACGCAATTTTCTTGCCAATAATAAAAATAATAAATATGAGCTAAAATAATTATCCTTGAGTTTTTTCATCGCTGTTAATGTTACGAAGATTCATATTGCTTATTTTGTCCTTTATCGAAGCTGTTTTATAAAGAGAAAATAGAAAAGAATAAAGTAATATACTGCTCCCCATTAACAGATGAGCATAAAAATGTGTAGAATAGCGACTGGGAAGGACCGTAAAGGCATAAAACTCAATTTCATCCGTCCCGGGAAACCGATAGAGAATGCTTGTGCTGAAAGCTTGAATAAAAGATTTCGAGATGAATGCCTGAACACGAACCGATTTATCTACATATATCATGCCCGGAGCGTTATTAGAGAATGGCGAGGATAATACATTATGGTCAGACCTAATAGCTCATGGAAAGGTTTTACCCCGAAGGAGTATGCTGAAATAACCATAAAACTCTAATCATTGGTAATCCAAACCAAGGGCAAAGGCCACCATAACCGAATAGCAGCATAATTACTAATAATAGCAAGTAAGTATTAGAGTTAGTTCAACGCGGAAGATAATTAATTAGCGGCTTTATTTACGTCTATTTCATAAACTTTAATTTTATTATATAAAGTAACCCTGGAAATCCCAAGAATAGCGGCAGCTTTACTATAATTACAGCCTGATTCTTTCAATACATTTATAATGTGTTTCTTTTCAACATCTTTTATGCTTTCCTTTGATGTAATCAAATCGGTTGATCGCAGTGTTTGCTGAGGTAAATCATCTGTATTAATAACATTATTCCTGGCCAGTACAACCGCTCTTTCTATCGCATTTTCTAATTCTCTGACATTTCCAGGCCATTCATATTTCAACAGAAAATCCATAACTTTAGGAGCAAAGCCACTTACTTCCTTCTTGTTTTCGGCAGCAAACTTTTTTAAGAAATATCCAGCAAGTAAAGGAATGTCTTCCGTTCTTTGCCGCAGTGCGGGCAATTCAATATTTACTACATTTAGGCGATAATAAAGATCTTCACGAAATTTTCCTTTAGCTATAGATTCCTTCAGATCCTTATTTGTTGCCGAAATTATCCTCACATCTACTTTAACCAGGTCATTTCCGCCGACACGCGTGAATTCTTGTTCCTCCAAAACCCTCAAAAGATAAACTTGGATATTAATGCTCATATCACCGATTTCATCCATAAACAGGGTACCGTTATCGGCAATCTCAAATTTTCCTTTTCTCTGAATATGCGCACCTGTAAAAGAACCTTTCTCATGTCCGAACAATTCACTCTCAAGAATAGTCTCGGGCAGAGCAGCACAACTTATAGCCACAAATGGTTTATTCTGGCGATGGCTGTAGTTATGTACTGCCCTTGCTATCAACTCTTTTCCCGTACCGCTTTCTCCGGTTATCAGTACATTAGCATTACTTTTAGATACAGCTCTGACTAATTCGACAACTCTCTGCATTTTGGCGCTTTTATAGATAATATTCTCAAAATTACATCGTTCATCCAATTTCTGACGAAGTAAAATATTTTCCTCCACTACCTTCTTATGCTCTATTATCTTCTCTATTAAAATTTCCACCTTTTCGGGGCAGAAAGGTTTCTCAATAAAGTCGCATGCTCCTGCCCTTACGGCGTTTACTGCTGTTGGAATACTTCCGTAAGCCGTCATAATTATTACTTCGATACCAGGATATATTTCCTTGGCTCTTTTTAATACTTCGACGCCATCCATTCCCGGCATAATAAGATCTACGATAGCAATATTCGGTTTTTCATCCTTTATTATCTTTAATGATTCGATTCCTGTCCCTGCTTCAAATACACGATAACCAAGATCCCTAAGCCAATCGGAAAAGGAATTACGTATTATTTCTTCATCATCGACTATTACGATTTTAGTTGTCTTCTGCATATTTCACCGGTAAACATATTGTAAATTTAGCGCCATGTCCTTCTACTGATTTTACATCGATTTTCCCATGATGCCGCTGCACGATACCATAGGATATAGCTAATCCTAAACCCACACCTTTATTATCCTTTTTCGTAGTAAAAAATGGGGTAAATAATTTCCGCATATTTTCCGATTTTATACCCACCCCTGTATCAATAACCTCAATTTTTACATATATTCCATCGGTTAATGTCCTGAGAGTTAATTCTCCTCCATCCGGCATTGCATGTATCGCATTGATAATAAGGTTGGTGCAAACCTGCTGAATCTGGTCAGCATCAGCTATAATTACAGGTAAATCCGAAGACATTTCTTTATTTATTTTTATAAACTGCAGTTCAGTAGAATGTATACCAAGATCATAACTCCGCTCAACTATATCATTAATATTTACTTCTGCAAATTTCGGAACTGATTGTCTTGAGAAATCCAGAAGGCTTCTGACCAGTTTTGTGCTGCGATGAAGCTCTGTCTCCATTTTATTTAGGTAATCCAGGGTAGTATCTTTGGAAAATTGGTCATTTTTTAATCTCTTAGCTATCAATTGAGTATATACCAGAACACCTGATAATGGATTATTTATTTCGTGTGCAACAGAAGCTGCTAGCTGCCCTAATGATGTCAGTTTTTCAGCTTGTATCAACTCTTCCTGCGTTTCCTGAAGATGATTATGTAAATAAGGCCAGCACATTTCTATCTCAGCCAATCCCTGACACACAGCTATAGCAAGTTCTCGACAGGAGTTATAACCGCAAGCTCCGCAATTAAACTGATTTTCAGGCCTGAGTCTATTCATAGTTTCTAAAATATCATCTATGGCTTCGTCATCGGGACTGGATAAACTCACATTTTGTGGATTAAATAAGCGGCTCAGATTAATATTTCCGAACTCCTGGATATCCTTTTCGGTTTGTTGAGGATCACTCATATTTTCAGTGTATTTAACTATTAGTTCTTTTCGCCTGAATACACTCAAATCATTATCAATCACCGGCCCATCTATACAACCATGGCAGAAATATAGATTTATCATCTTGGCATCTATTTCTCCCATGGAATATTCTTTCAAGATCTTTGCTACATATTCTCTGCCATGAGCACTGATAATATCATTCTTTTGTATGTCATCCGAGAGTCCGGATATTTTTAATAGCCCCCCTGATATAGATACCAATCTTCCTAAATCAGGATGTGGCCCAAAAAATCCGGATTCGCCTTGAGTTTCTGGATTAATACCTTTAGCCGCAAACATCTCTTTCAAATCGGCAAAAGTCAGCACTGCATCGATAGCTCCAATACAACCCTCATCCCTCGCTTCAGCTTTTTTTGCTACGCATGGTCCGATAAATACTATTTTAGCATCAGGGTCGAAATATTTCTTTATCAATCTTCCCGTTGCAACCATCGGAGATACAATATGAGCAAGGTTATTAATTAATTTGGGATAGTATTTCTCGATATAGCTCACTACAGCGGGACAGTTAGAAGTAAGTATAGTTTTATTAGATGGCTCATTAAACTGACGTGCATATTCTTTACCGATAAGTTCAGCACCAAATGAATCTTCCATTACCTCACTAAAACCTAATTTCTTTAAAGCAGAAATCAGATTCCCCGGAACAATCGCAGGCAAAGCCGCCGGAAAAGATGACGACATCACAGCTATGACATTTTTATTCATCCCCAACAACTGCCAGACTAAACTCACATCGCTTTCCGTACGTTTTGCGTTCGTAACACAAACTTTAAGGCAATTGCCACAGACTATGCATCTATCTTTCATAACCTGCGCTAATCCATCTTCAACTTTTATAGCTTTAACAGGACAGAAACGAATACAGGCATAGCAGCCTTTGCATTTGTCTTTTTCTGTAAAGATAATACTCATCTACCTATCTCCTAACTGACCTGCACTTATTCTTAGGCGGAACTTTAATAATATTTCTTAAATTCGTAACCGAACGCCTGGAAATATTAATTCCATACTGTTCCTGAAGAATCTTCTTTATTTGCGCATCAGACAATAGTCCGGCTTCGGTTTCAATAATTTTTTTTAGAATTGTAATTTTAAATTTTTTTGGTCCCGGGAATAAGTCCTTCAAGATGACCTCTTTACCCTGCGGTGTAACTATAGTCCGGCACTTGATCGCCCGGCATACCGCGCTGGGAGTAACACCTATATTGATAGCCAGCTCTTTTTGACTCAACGGTCGAATAAGTCTGTCATCTCCCGAATCCAGATAAGTCCCCTGTATTTCAATAATATAAATTAATATCCGATGTAATGTTTCTTTACATTTATTGATAATTTCGAGTTTATGAAATATATTTTTTGCCTCTTTAACTTCAATATCACTGAGATTATTGGCACTGGTTATAATCTCAAATTTTTCATAGTCTATTTCATAGCAGCCCTTATTTAACGCACTCGAAAGATAGCATATAGTAAAACCTGTTTTATCTCGTTCAATAGAGGCAATTTTATAATAATTTATATTGTTAGTATTCATAACCGACGGATTATAAAACTCATCCAGTATTGCAATATCATCAACCAGGGCATTGATCTCTTTCACCTGTGATATTTCAAGATCACATTTCTCCGCAAGTTCAGCATCAGAGAAACCTTCTTCCGGGAAAAGAAAGTATTTTTTAAACTTCTCCTGTCCTATTTCCCTGATGTATTCAATAATCCTGTTTTTATTTGTCAAAAGCGCTTCTACGTCAGGAGAATTGTTGTCAGCTATTACCTCTTCTTTTAATTCTAAATAATTCCTGGATATTTCAGTTTTATTCTGTCTTTTATAGCGAATTATTTTTTCTTTTTTATATAACTTTTGGAATACCTGATTATGTTCGATTTCGTTTATTATAGAATTGAGTTCGCTCAGAGGCATTTCCAGCAGGTCTGCCTGTTCAATCCTGAGGAATTGTCTCACTTCCTGGCGCATCTGAGGATATTGTTTTTGTTCTAACATGGACATTGTATAATTATTATACTATCCGTTTATTGTATTGTATATTATTTTATCAGTTTTCCAAGATATAATATCAATCTAAAAAACTCAAAAAACATCTTCGGACATGAGTTACTTGAACTTCTTTAACTATCATATCTACTGCTATGGGGATTGCGGCATCAACATCAGGAGTACATTCCTCTGTCAGCGTGCTGACATCACCCGCTTCAATACCGACTATCTCTATTATCTTTGGCATCGATAATTCCAATCTCTTTCCCAACTCTATTGCAGCGATAACACCTATGTCATGGCTTGAGGTAGTATGGCAAGTGGTATCGAATTCCTCAGGAGTTAACCTATAAATACTACCCGGCTTGCCATTCGGGGATTGAATGGCGTCTACTATGATGGCTTTATCATAACCTACCAGATAATCAAGTAAATTGATACCGGCCAAACTGGTTTCATTTAAGGTAACATCAGGATTGGATAACCTCTTTTCCAGCAACTTAATTACTTTCAATCCAGCACTGTCGTCGCAGATATAAGGGTTACCCAATCCTAATACTAATGTCTTCAAAGTATTATGTATTCTATTCCCAGCTTTTTATTATTTGTTTATTTTTATCATAAACGTACATTGGCATTGCCGGATGCCCGGGTAAATTGTGGCTGGCGCAAGCCAGACATAAATCATAGGGACGCCATGCCATTTCTATACGATTCAACAATCCTTCCGTTATCTCTTTATCCGGTTGTATAAGAGCCCGAGCCGCTTTATTAATAGACATATTTACGGCAGCCCCGTTATTTACGGTGGCTACAATCAAATTGGCTTTCTTTATTATACCCTTCTCGTCAGTTTGATAATGATGAATTAAAGTACCCCTCGGCGCTTCAACAATGCCTACGCCTTCATCAGGAGTCGCGGTAGGAATGTTTCTTAAATCGTCACTGGTAATTTCCGGGTCGGTACTCAAGGCAAGCAGTGTCTCCGCAGCCTGTACCATTTCAACCAGCCTTGCCCAATGAATCGCCAGAGTATGATGCACCGGTTTACCACCGAGTGTCGAATACAATCTCTCGTACTCTTCCTGTGCCAGGGGAGTCGCCATGCCATCCGATGCATTAAGCCGAGCCATAGGAGCAACACGGAAAACGCCGCTGTCTTTGCCATCCGCGAAGCCTTTCCATCCTACCTTTTTCAGATATGGGAACTTGATATAACTCCACGGTTCCACGTGCTCTGCAATATGTTCGAGATAATCTTTAGGTTCGAATTTGGCAAACTCATTTCCATCAGGGTCGACAACTCTTATCTTTCCGTCGTAGTAATTAACCTTGTTATTTTCATCGACCAGACCCATAGAATATGTCTTATGGGTATAAGCATCACTGACGATCATATCCACATATTCTTTATTGGCAAGAACAATATCGTTAAAAACCTTTAATGACAACTTGGAAAATTCAATACAATCCCTGGCGATGCTTTCTATTTCCTGCCGCTCTTCTTGATTGATTCCCCTGCTTACCCCACCCGGCAATCCGAAAACCGGATGAACTGCTTTGCCGCCAAGCAAGCCGATTATATGATGGCATTTTTTACGGGTATTGATAACCGCCCCACCCAATTCAAGGCCGACTTTTCCGATAACACCGATAATATTACGCTCTGCAACCGGGGCTTCCGGCCCCATAACGAAATCCGGACCGCCCAGAATATAAAAATGTGTGGTATGGTCGGTAACATAAAAGGCATTGTATAAAAGTTCGCGTAATTTTCTGGCAGTACTTGTCGGAGTTACATGAAATAAAGCATCGAGTGTTTTTGCTGATGCCAAATGATGCGCCTCCGGGCATACGCCGCAAATCCTCTGGGTAATCTGAGGCATATCCTCAGCTAATCTTCCTTCCGAAAACTTTTCAAAGCCACGCAGTTCCGGTACCTGAAAATAACTGTTCTCTACCCTTCCTTCGTCGTTAAGGAATATCTCTATTTTACCGTGGCCTTCAAGCCTGGTAATCGGGTCTATACTTATCTTTCTCATTAAACTCTGGCCCTCCTTAATATGGAATCAGGTAGACTGTAACGGTAGAATGTACCCGCAGGGTCTCTGATATCTTCGATAATTTTTTCTATTTCATCAGGATCGTTTGAATCGATTACTGAAGCAATCGCATTCATAAAGTGCGCACCCTGATCAATTACGCCTTCTACCGGGCCATAACAGCCGGTACATGGCATACCAGCTATAGGGCATCTGGCACCGCAACCGCCCTTTGTAGCAATGCCGGCACACGGAAGACCCTGTTCCAAAAGGCATATCTCGGGGTCACTGATGATTTCATAGGTTCTGTGAAATTTTTTAACTTTCTTCACATCACGTTTTCGCGGACACTCATCGCAAACAGCTTTCGCATTATCTGTTATTACAGTTCCAACAGGGGGCATTTGACCGGTTATCAATGCTTCCAGCGCCATCCACGTCGTTTGCGCTTCCGGCGGGCATCCGGGAATTATATACTCAACTTTCACTGTCTGCGCCAGCGTTTTGACGGTATCAAATAGTTTTGGTAATGTAAGCTCTCCCTCCGGAGCCTGATAGCTGGTCTGGGGAAGAACTTTATCCGGATTTTCCGTAGAAGGCGTCTCAAGATATGCCCTCTCCATTATCATTTCCCGGTTATACATATTGGCCAGTCCCGGGATTCCTCCCTGATAGGCGCAGGCTCCGTAGGCAATCATAACCTTGCATTTCGCTCTCAGTAGTTTTGCGATATGCTCCTGTTCTGAACTGCGAATGGAACCGTTGAAAATACAAACATCGATGCTCTGGTCCTCCATAGCTTCTACATCCTTGTATTTGACATCCATGGCAACCGGCCAGAATACTATATCTACCGCATCGATAAGCTTTAAAAGATTTTCACCTATTTCCAGAAGTGCGATATCGCAACCACCGCAACTGGCAGCCCAGTAGAGTGCAACTTTTGGTTTAGCCATTATCTCCTCCATTTCTGGGGAAAGGTCCCAATTTTTTAATTTTTTCCGTCATATCCTTGATTATTTCCGCAAATCTGTCGCCTTCCGATGCAGCTACCCAGTCGAGACGAATCCTGTCGCTGTCGATTCCCATCTGTTCCGTTAATTTTTTTAACATTTCCATGCGCCGCATGGTTTTGTAATTACCCGATGTATAATGGCAATCACCAGGATGGCATCCCAGGATTAAAACACCATCGGCACCCGATTCCAGGGCTTTTAGAATAAATACAGGATCCACCCTTCCGCTGCACATCACCCGCATTATCCTGATGTTTGCCGGATACTTCTTACGCGAAGTTCCTGCCAGATCTGCACCCGAATAAGAGCACCAGTTGCAGAGGATACCTAGTATTTTAGGCTCAAAACTCATGCTAACACCCCCTCAATTTCAGCCATAAGCTGTTTCGTAGTAAAATGATTGCCCTTGATAGCATCGCTTGGACAGGCGGATACGCAAACACCGCATGCCTTACAGAGAACCTGGTTAATTTCGGATACACCTTTCTGCTCGTTAAAGGTGATTGCGCTATAGGGACACAAGGCATTACAAATCCTGCATCCGGAACATAATTCCTCGATGATTTCCGATGTAGCTGCCTCAATTTCCACCTTGTTTTTGCTAATCATTGCCAGTGCTCTTGCCGCAGCTGCAGAGGCTTGGGCAACAGTATCGGGGATATCCTTAGGCCCCTGGCAACAACCGACTATAAAGATACCATCGGTCATTGTAGAAACAGGATCCAGTTTCGGATGTTTTTCAAGGAAGAACCCGTCAGCTTTTTTACTTATCGACAGTACTTTGCCGATTTGTGCCGAACCTTCGCCCGGTTCCATAGCACAGCTTAAAATTACCATGTCTACCGGCAATCGCCTCTTTTTGCGTACCAGAGTATCCTCACACAAGACGACAAGCTTGTCTTTTTCTTCGGGTGTTTCGGCAGTATCGGTTATCTCAGCCGCACGGCCTCTTATGAAATTGACTCCTTCTTCCTGTAATCTCAGATAGAATTCTTCATAACCGGAGCCCGGACAGCGCATATCAATATACAACTGGTAAACATCGGCATCGGGCAATTTTTCCTTCAAGAGATGGGCATATTTCAATGAATACATACAGCATACACGCGAGCAATACTTGTGATAATTCTCATCACGGCTTCCTACACAGTGTAATATAGCTACACTCTTCGGTTTCTCTCCGTTTTTCTTGATAACAACACCATCCGTAGGACCTGATGCATTCGAAAGCCTTTCGAATTCAAGACCTGTTAAAACATCATCAAACCTGTTATATCCATATGTGTACATGACCTCAGGATCGAACTGCTGGAATCCGGTGGCAACAATAATTGAACCAACCTCAACTTCAAGTGTCTGCTCCTGCATATTATGGTTTATTGCATCGGGTTCGCAGGCTTTTACGCATAACATACATTCAGAGCAAACAGCACAATTCAGGCAGCGCTTGGCTTCTTCAATTGCCCTATTTTCATCATAACCAATATCTACTTCGTCAAAAGAGCCCTGTCTTTTACTTAAGTCAAGTGACTGCATTTCAACTCTAGGTTTAAATATAATTTTATCCTTATTAACATTTTTAACCCGGTTAATCTGTTTATCCCTACCTTCGCGCATATCATCACCGCATATATATCTATCTATACTTTCCGCGGCTTCTTTGCCAGCTGCGATAGCAGCAATTACATCTTCAGGACCAGCCACAACATCACCCCCCGCAAAAACTCCTGATATATTTGTTTCTAGGGTGACAGGATCCACCGATAAATTTCCCCAAGGCGAAAACCCCAATTCCTTGGGTAACTCTGCCTTATCTATTGCCTGTCCGATCGCAGCTATAACTGTATCTGTATTTATAACAAATTCCGAACCCTTTTCGGGTATCGGGCTTTTTCTGCCGCTTTCATCCTCTTCTCCCAAATGCATGTGAATACACTCGATACCAACTACTTTGTTTTCATTGACTATTATTTTAGTAGGTGATGACTGAAATTGAATCTTTATCCCTTCCGCTTCGCCCTCTTCAACCTCTTTTGCTACAGCCGGCATCTCTACTTTGGAACGACGATATATAATGGTCACCTGTTCAGCCCCGAGTCTCCACGCAACCCTTGCGGCATCGATTGCTGCATTACCACCGCCTATAATAGCTACATTTTTCCCTATCGAAACCTTCTCTCCTGATTTAACCCTCTTCAGAAAATCAAGGGCTGTTAAGACACCCGGATTTTCCGCTCCGGGAATATTCGGTTTCTGGCTTTTCCCTGCACCGGTCCCCACGAAAATAGCCTTATATCCTTCCCTGAACAAAGAGCCCAAATCTGTTACAGGTGAATTTGTTTTTATGTCTATACCTATCTCTTTAATATATGCTATCTCATTATCTAAAACAGCTTTCGGCAGACGATATTCGGGAATACCATAACGCATTAATCCACCGGGCTCATTCAATGCTTCGAATATGGTTACCGGATAGCCTTTCTTTGCCAGATCATAAGCGCAGGCAATACCAGAAGGACCCGAACCGATTACTGCTATCCTGTCACTGTAAATTTTCTCAATGGGGGTTGCCTTTTCCCTGCCGACTTTCATTTCATAATCAGCGACAAATCTTTTTAGATTACGTATCATTAATGATTCATCAACACTTCCCCTCTCACACTCGAATTCGCAAGGATGATAACACACCCTGCCGACAACCCCTGCCAGCGGAATCGATTCGCGGATCAATTCCAGCGATTCTTTAAACTTACCCTGCGATATCAATGCGATATAGCCGTGGGCATTAACCCCTGCAGGGCATGCTACACGACATGGAGAATACCCTTTTTTATCGATAACAGCTTTATTGGGCACGGCATAAGGAGATTGAATATAAGTAGCGCTGCGTTGGCTCAAACCGACATCGAATTCATTATCTACATGTACCGGACAGACTTTAATGCATTCGCCGCAACTGGTACACTTGTTTTCATCTACATAGCGCGCTTTTCTTTTAATTTTTGCCTTAAAATTTCCGACAAAACCGGAAACTTCTTCAACTTCGCTATAGCTTAAAAGATTGATATTCGGATGTTGCCCAACAGTAGTCATCTTCGGAGTCAGAATACAGGCGGCGCAATCCAGTGTCGGAAATGTCTTATCGAACATCGCCATGTGCCCGCCGATACTGGGTTCTTTTTCTACCAGATATACTTTTTTACCGGCGTCGGCAATCTCCACAGCCGCCTGAATCCCGGCAATACCACCACCAACGACCATTACATTCGGATTAACTGCAACTTCCTTTGTTTGCAGAGGTTCATGATATTTCACACGACGCACAGCGGCTTCCACCAATGCTTTGGCTTTTTCGGTAGCCATTTCCTTATTCTCGTGTACCCAGGAACACTGTTCGCGTATATTTGCCATCTGGAAATAGTATTGATTGATACCTGCGTCCTGCACAGCTCGACGGAAAGTCGGTTCATGCATCCTCGGAGAACATGCAGCCACCACCACCCTGTTGAGTTTCTTTTCCTTTATATCGTCTTTTATCAGGTTCTGACCAGGATCAGAACACATATATTTATAATTGCGCGCTACAACTACCGAATCCAAGCCCTGTGCATATTCGGTTACTTGCTTGGTATCAACAGTTCCGGCGATATTGGCGCCGCAATTACATACATATACACCGATTCTTACTTCTTCCATCGTTACGCTCTCCTTTAAAGATATTTCGCCAGGACTTTATTTGGGTTAATAATATTTTTATTCAAGCCCAATTTGTCTCCCTTCAATCCGAGGGCAACACCGATAAGCTGGGTAACAAATAATACCGGTAAATTAAATTTTGCATTGAACTTGCTGTTTACTTTCCCCTGATATGCATCCAGGTTCATCTGGCACAGCGGACACGGAGTTACGATACATTGCGCTCCGTTTTTAGTAGCGTCATCAAGCAATCTATACATTAATTCCAGAGTAAGACCCTCCTCTGCTATTACCGCCGAACCACCGCAGCATTTACATTTAGACGGATACGGCACCACTTCAGCACCAAGCACTTCGACAATCGAATCTAGAGCAACCGGATTTTCGGGATGGTCGAATCCAAACCTCGGACGGACTTCCTGACACCCTGTATAAGGCGCAATTTTCAATCCTTTTAACGGATTTTTAACTTTAGCTGCTATTTGTTGCGTGGTTATGTCCGCCATTAAAGCTTCGATTAGCAACCTGACTTTCACAGTACCTTTATATTCAAGATTTGCAGCCGCCAAAGCTTCGTTAACCTTAGCTTTTAACTGCGGCTTCTCCATCATATGAACTCTGGCTTTATTCAAGGTTACAAAGCATGCACTGCACGGAGTAACAAGATCCAGTCCGGTTTTTTCCGCAAGAGCCAGATTCCGCGCTGCAACTACTATGGCTTCCAGTTCATCCAACGAACCGTAAGGAGTCGAACCGCAACAATTCCAGTCTTCAAGTTCCTTTAATTCCATCCCCAGAGCTTCCGCTACGGACCGTGCGGATATATCCAATCCTACTGCGGTAGCTTCCGATGAACAGCCCGGGTAATACGTATAGCTCTTCATTGATCACCTCTGATATCTTCAAGTTTTTTAATTATTTTATCCAGGTCATTTTTACCCTTTATTTTCCTTGCCGACAACGGCATACGCCCATGCGACAACAGGTTCCATGCCACCGACATCATACCCAACGCCGCAAAGGGATTCGTGGACAGGTAATACCCCATCATCATGTTGAATTCGCTCACTCTACCGTTCTTTTTAATCGATTTTACGAAGCTGTTGTACATGGCCGGAGTATTGGTATTTTGGGGTTTATACCCATGCTTAATCGCCAGAGATTCCAGAGAGTGAAACAGGTTTGTAGGCTTAACATCCCTGGGGCAACGAACAGTACATGAATAACAGGAAAGGCAACACCACATTGAACTGCTTGACAGAACTTCATCGCGCATGTCTGCCCTTACCATGGCAATTATCTCCGAAGGGGTAAACTCCCATATCTTAGCGCTTGGGCATGAAGCAGTACACGTACCGCACTGCATACATAGATTTACTCCTTCACCACCGGGAACCTGACTAACCTCGTTTACAAAATTCATAGCCTGAGTTTTTCCCATGAAACTCCCCCTCATAATTTATTAACCGGTTTCGTCCTTAAACAATACTTAATAAATCTGCAGTTCTGTAAATCAATATGAATACTCTTACTATTCGGTAAATATTCGCATTATATTGATTGAGTATAAATATCACTGAATATTACAATAATATTTCAACGACGTCAAGTTTATTGATACATTCCTTGTAGGACTATGGATTACATTCATAATTAATGACCAGCTTCAAATTTTGATACGAATTTATCCCACCAAAACTTCTTGACATATCAGTATATTGTTGCTAATATACCGTCTTAGGCGTTATATTAATTTAATTCTTTTTCTAATCACATCTATGAGGAGGTATATTTATGTCATAATTGATTTATTAATCACACGGTTTACATCTCAGGCGATATTACGATGTTGCCTTATTTAAATCATATTGTTATATCCATTCTAATATATTGCATTGTATAAATTAATAAATTCAATGAAAGGAGACAACTAAATTATGAAGGTAAACAAAATAGTTTCCATCCTGTTTACTCTGGTTATCTCCGCTTCACTGCTCTTTTCTCTCGCCGGATGCAAGGAAGCACAGACAACTACAGTAACGAATACTACTACAAAAACGACCACGCAAATAAACACTATCTCCAATTCCTCAACCGTAACCGAGACCATAACCGAAACCAGCACAGCTACCAGTACCCTAACTGAAATACTGACTACCACAGAAACAATCACAGCGGAAGCAACTACCAGGACTATTATCGATGACGCCGGCAGAACAGTCGAAATACCGGTGACAATCAATAAGGTTCTCTGTTGCGGGCCTGTCGAATGCATTCTTGTATATATGTTGGCTCCTGAAAAACTGGGAGGTTGGTGCTTCCTTCCCAACAGCACGGAGGAGCCGAATATTACGATACCCAATACGCAAGTTTACCAGTTGTCGGAGGATGGTACGGCAAAAATACGGGTAATTACGAAACGTTTATAGCGCTTGAACCGGATATAATATTTGCCAGTGATGCAGCTACTGTAGAAGAAAGACAGGACAAATTCGGTAGTATACCGGTTGTTTGCATAAATGTTTTCGATACTTACGACACCATGCCAGCTTCAATCACAAGAATGGGAGATATATTGAATGCCGAAGAACAGGCACAAAAACTGATTGATTACTATAATGAGGCCGTAGATTATGTAATCTCTGTCTTAGCCAACATCTCCGAGGGAGATAAGGTCACCGTATACTATGCCGAAGGAGACGGTGGATTGAGTACCGACCCATCCGGTTCGCAGCATACCGAACTAATCGATTTTTGCGGCGGGTTGAATGTCGCTGTCGTCGAAGACCAGACCGGATACGGTATGACATCGGTTTCAATGGAACAAATACTTATATGGAACCCGGATATTATTATAATCGGCAGGGCTGCAGACGCAACTCTGTATGAGCAGATACTTTCAGACCCGGTATGGGCTAACTTACAGGCTGTCAAAGACGGACGGGTTTACCTGAGACCGAACAATCCGTTTTCGTGGTTCGACGGACCTCCGGGAATGAATGAAATTGTCGGCATCTACTGGATGATTCAAACGCTTTATCCCCAGTTTTGCTCAGACCTCGACCTAAAAGCCAAAGTACAGGAATTTTACCTTGATTTTTATCACTATAACCTGACCGATGCCGATTACGAAGCCTTGATGACAAACACAATCAATACAGCTTAACGCCACGACGACAAATCAAACATTAAAGAAAAATAAATGACAACCCGAAAAGATACCAAATGCAAAGAGGATTTAAAAAAGCCGGTTTCCTTCTGGAAGAAGACACCGACGATAACACTTAGCCTGTTCATATCGCTGATAATACTGTTCGTAATATCCTTTTGGCTGGGGAGATACGGTATCTCCCCAGCCCAGGTAACCCAGATTTTTCTCTCCAAAATATTCCCGATAACGCCCACCTGGCCGGATATTATGGAAACGGTAATTTTTGACATCAGGCTCCCGCGTATCCTGGCGGCGATACTGATCGGTGCGGCGCTGGCGACTGCCGGAGCTTCCTTTCAGGGTCTATTTCGCAACCCGCTGGTTTCTCCTCAGATACTCGGCGTAACTTCGGGAGCAGGATTCGGAGCTGCCCTGGCAATCGTAATTTCAGGTAATCCGGCGGTTATTCAAATCAGCGCTTTCGGAGTAGCCATTTTAGCCGTGGTCATATCATGGTTGATAAGCAGTCGTGTCAGGGGAAATCCGACGCTTACACTGGTTTTGGCGGGTATGGCAATCGGAGCTTTATTTTCTGCGCTGACTTCCCTTATGCAGTATATGGCAGACCCTGAAGATGAATTGCCCGAAATCGTTTTTTGGTTGATGGGAAGCCTTAACTCGATATATATGAAAGACCTGATTACGGTAGCCGTTATCATCCTAGTGGGCATTACGGTTCTTATGCTCATTCGCTGGCGTATCAATGTCCTGTCTATGGGAGAAGAAGAGGCTAAAGCGCTGGGAGTAAATACCACTCAGTTAAGAGCGATAATAATTGTTTGCGCCAGCCTGATAACCGCCGCGGCTGTTTCCATCAGCGGAATGATAGGTTGGGTAGGGTTGGTTATGCCGCATATCGGCAGAATGCTGGTCGGGCCGTGCAATAAAAAACTGTTACCGGTTTCGGCGCTTCTTGGCGGAATATATATGTTAATTATAGATAACATCTGCCGCACTGCCCTGTCCGTCGAGATTCCAATCGGAATATTGACTGCCATAGTCGGGGTTCCGTTCTTCCTCTATTTAATAAGAAAGGGGAAACAGGGATGGGTATAAAATTGGAAATTAATAATGCCTCTTTCAGATACTTCGGCAGTCAAGACGATGTATTCAACGAAATCAGTTTTAGTCTATCCGATGGAGACAATTTATGCATATTAGGCCCTAACGGTTGCGGAAAAACAACGCTGCTTAAATGCATAGCCAATTTACTGACTATTACCGGCGGCGAAATAATTGTGGATAATCATAATATCGGGCAGATGAAACGGCATGAAATCGCCAAAAACATAGGCTACATTCCGCAACTGCATGCACCGACATTTCCATATACGGTTCTGGATGCCGTTCTCATGGGAAGAACCGCTTACATCGGGTTAATGTCCACACCATCGGAAAAGGACATAGAAATATGCCGCGAAACATTGCGCCAGCTTAATATCTACCACCTGCATGAAAGACCGTATACCAATATCAGCGGCGGTGAGAGACAAATGGTCATGTTTGCCCGCGTCCTGGCGCAAAAATCATCGATTTTACTGCTGGACGAACCGACTTCGCACCTGGACTTCGGAAATCAAAACCGCTTCTTAAATATATTGAAAGAAATAACGAAAAACGGTTTGCCGTCGATTATGACTTCGCATTTCCCTGACCATGTTTTCCTGGTAGCAAACAAGGTGGCTATTATGAATGACGGAAAATTTCTGGCAATCGGAATACCCGACGAAGTGGTAACTGAGGAAAACCTGTATAATATTTACGGCATTAAGGTAAAAGTATTACAATTGGATTCGGATATAAACCGCAAGATATGCGTTCCAATCGATTAACTATATATTTATTAATTATGAAAGGGGATATCTATTAATGACAGTAAGCGCTAAAGAAATCGAGGATTTTTATTATTTTGTTAAAAAGATTGAAGAATTCCACGGGCATGTCTGCGTCGGAATCGCTATGGGCACCAAATCCTCGCTGGCGGCAATGCGTGTTCTGGGATTCGACCCGTATGTAAAAAAACACAAGGATTTGATTGTATATGTAGAAACCGACCGTTGCATGACCGATGCCGTGCAGGGAGTAAGCGGCTGCGGACTCGGCAAAAGGTCTCTCAAATATGTAGATTACGGAAAATTCGCCGCTACATTTGTAAAATTATCGACCGGCGAAGCATACCGGGTAACTACGACCAAGGATTTTGACAAGAATCTTTCCGTCGATGAGGTACTGAAAATAGTATCGGAAACGCCCGATGAAGAATTGCTGCTCCTGCAAAAAGTAGAGGTGGATATACCCGAAAACGACCTCCCAGGCGCTCCCAAAGAGAAAGCAGTATGCACAAAATGCGGGGAAAGAGTTATGGATGGCAGAGCCGTATTTAAAGATGAAAGACCCTATTGCAAATCCTGCCTTTACGGGGCTTACTATAAGGTTAAAGCATAGAAGCGGGAAGAAATTATCTATGAAATTGATTGATGATTTAATTTCTTCCGTAAAAGAAAACGATGCGCCGGTAAAAAACGTTACGCTTGGAGTGTCGTGGACGGCTGTTAATGCAATGTACTGCGGGCTGGCTAAAACCTATGGCATTCCGGTAAAGCATGGTAATTATGTAACAGATATGGGAAATCTGACCGATAAGTCCTCATTGGAACTTGCCGGATATGCAAAATCGTGGAATCTCACGGAGGCGAGTATCGGTGTGGCAGCTATTAATTCAATGGTAGCTCCTAAAAAAGAATTTCTCGATTTAAACGCAGACAGATTCGTTCTTGAAAAAGGTAAAGATAAGAACGTAGTAATGGTGGGAGCATTTCCTTTTATGGATGCTTTAAAGGCAGTCGCAAAAAAGATGATTGTACTTGAATTGGACCCTTATCAGCTTGACGCTAAAAACGGAATATTGCCTGATTCGGCAGCCGAATACGTCATTCCCGATTGCGATTTGCTTGTCATTACAGGTTCCACTCTGATAAATAAATCCATGGAGCGGCTGCTTGCGCTTGCCCAAAAAAGCAAGGCGTATACGGTTGTAATGGGACCAAGCACAGTAATGTCCGAGCTTTTGTTTGACTACGGCGCCGATATGATTGCCGGCGCTGAAGTAATCATACCCGACGCCATAATAAGGAAAATCAATCAGAGTGGCGGTATGATTAACAGCAAGGTTTGCCACGGTGAGATTATCTTTAAAGTAATGCAGAAATGAACACACAAACCGATATCGAGAGAATGAGCCGCCTTTTTTCTGAGGTTTATCCATACCTGGCTCTTTACATTACGGATAAGTATGGATATAAGGAAGGTTATTGTCTCGATATCGGCGCCGGAGCAGGTTCCCTTGGAATAGCGCTGGCAAAAATAACCAATCTTTATGTCGTATCGCTGGATAACGATTCCGCTGCCATAGATGTAACGATTAAAAATATCCTGTTCGAGGGATTGGCTCACAGGATGATGGTTATAAAAACCGACGTCCATGACATCCCGTTTCCTGATAATAGTTTTGATTTAATTGTCAGCAGGGGTTCTGTTTTTTTCTGGGACGATCTGCCGGGTGCCATAAAGGAAATATACCGGGTATTAAAGCCCGGCGGAAAAATCTTTTGCGGCGGCGGTCTGGGCAGCCGTGAAATAAGCAGGAGAATACAACAAGTGATAGCAACCGACCCACGCTATAAAAACGTCCGAAACAACTGGCGCGAAGCGCCGAATATCAGAGATAAAGGACAAAATACAGCCTATTTTGTTAATGCTATCGCGGCTACAGGATTGAAAGGGAGCGTCATCTTTGATTGCGAAGGCATCTGGATAGAAATAACAAAATAATAAGGGGATATCTTAATCGATGAATTATAAATATATCAAAGATATGGACTGGGAGAATATCTGGAAAATGCAGGCGGGACACATCCTGCATACAGGAGAGGAAGCAGCCGCATTCTGGGATAAAAGATCGGAATCCTATGAAAAAAATGTCAGCCAAAGCACTTATACCGATGAACTCATTAAACGAATGCAACTTTCTCCCGGTTACTCCGTTTTGGATGTCGGCGGAGGAAGCGGGCTGATGTCCTTGCCCATTGCACAGAAAGTGCGCCATGTTACGGTACTGGATATCTCGAACGGTATGCTTAATTTATTAAAAAGTAAAATAGAATCACTGGGAATATCCAATATCGATATTGTCAATAAAAACTGGTATGAGATGGACGTTAAATCGGAAATAAAATTGCATGATATAGTACTGGCTTCGCGTTTTTTGCCGATGGGGAACCATCTGCGGGCTACGCTTGAAAATATGACCACCATAGCTAAAACGTATTGTTATGTAACATGGAGGGCGCAGAGTTTCGACAGCATTGAAGCGGAATCCTGTCGTCTGCTTGATAAAGAATATACCCCCTACCCGGAATATCCTGTTATTTACAATTGCCTCTATCAAATCGGGATAAAGGCTGATATAGAAATTTTTGAATCCGAAACAAATATGTATTTTAGGGATTTAAGCGAAGCCGTTAAATATTATTCCAAAAATACCATACCTGATAACGCAGATTTGGACAATTATGAGAGCTTTGTTAAATCACTGCTTACGGAAAATAATGGCGGATTCTATAAGAATTCTTCCACAAAATGGGCATTGATATCCTGGAGGGTTGAAAAATAGCAATGTATGAGCTTATAGATAGTCATGCCCATATCGATGAAATAGAAGATATCGATGCCGTCATTTCAAAGGCCAAACAATACAATATTATATCTATTATCGCAGTGGGGACTTCCTTCACATCTAACCGGAAGATTATGGCGCTTGCCGAAGAATATAAAAATTATGTATATCCCGCTCTCGGTTTATTTCCCTGGAATATAGCAGATGACGACTTTCAGGATAATATGAATTTTATCAGGGAGAACATAAACCGGGCTATAGGAATGGGTGAAATCGGACTTGATTACAGTAAAGGAGTTAAAGAAAGAGCCGCGAAAGAAACGCAGAAAAGTGTTTTCAGAGAGCTCTTGAAAATAGCTAAAGCGAATAATAAACCTGCTTTAATTCATTCCAGGTATTCCTGGCAGGATTGCTTGAAAATATCACAAGAAGCACACATTGAAAAGGCTGTTTTCCACTGGTATACGGGGCCTCTCGATATACTGGATAATATTATCGATAGCGGATACTATATATCCGCCAGTCCGGCAGCCGAATACCACGAAGAACATCGCAAAGCAATAAAGACCACTTCAATCGATAGACTGCTACTGGAAACGGACTCTCCGGTGACCTATCGCCGCGGGACCGAATTCGAGTATGAATCAAGACCGGCAGACGTAATAAGAACTCTCAATGCAGTATCGGGAATTAAAAACATGGACAAAGAGGTTGTTGCAAAATCAATCCTCGAGAATACCATGAATGTGTTTAGCTTGTAATACAGCCCGGTGCGTTAATAATGTATTTGCCCATGTCATATTCGACGAGGATTTTAACGGTATTTCCTCGATACTACTTTTGATAAAATATCGGTTATAATATCATTAAATTATAGTATTTTACCACCAAATACATATATAATATAAGAACAGATGCGGTGATAATTATGGGAAATAAAACCGGGAAAAAAACAGTATTGATCGTAGACGACGAAGAACATGTAAGGTCTTTATTAAGCCGCATACTCTCTAATAGCTATAACATTATCGAAGCCGGCGACGGCAAACTGGCAGTCGATTTAACCCACAGTCAACATCCCGATATCATTCTAATGGATATCATGATGCCAAGGATGAACGGCGATGTTGCCTGCCATATAATAAAAAGTAATCCGCTTACCTCCAATATACCGGTTATCATGATTACAGCACTCGACCACGATCTGAACCGAAAACTTAGCTTGGATATCATGGGGGCAAATGAATATATAACCAAACCTTTTGAAACTCAAGCGCTGATGGAAACAATTAATAAATTACTTGCTAATAAATAATTCCGTTCTTTCAATAATGAATTTGTCTAACTATGGATTGACAGCTTAGTTATAGCCATATAGTTTGTCATATAGTACTTTTTTACTATATGATTCACCTTAAAAATACCACGATTTTTATTGACCTTATCTTGATTTCATATTATACTCATTATTGTATGAGCGTAAGCTCTCAAGATTATTAAGGAGGTTGTCCGTGAAATCACAGTCATTACAGGAAATGGTAAAAAATATCTTTTGCGACGAAGCCACCAAAGAACAGTTTCTGGCAAATCCCGACAGCGTAATGAGCCGCTATAACCTTAGCGACCATGAAAGAACAGCTGTTTTGAATACCAATGCCAGACTCGGACTTGCAACCTCCAATTCCCCGGCATTATCGGTTGGTATTGAAGCAGCACTATTCTGGCTTTAATTTGGTCAAATACATATATTGCCCATCTAAATGAATGATGGCCTACAAAAAAAGCTTCTACGCGAGGAGATAGAGTCCTCCGTTTCCTTATTGCCTGAAGAACTTAGTGGTTTTGTCAGAGAGCCATTAACAGTAAGCAGGAGAGGGTTGGCTGTTGCAAGCGAACGTGAAGCCCCTTGGGTTTTGTTGCCATTGATTACCTGTGAATCTATATGCGGCAATTATGAAGAAGCGATACCACTTTGCGCATCGCTGCAATTTTTTATGGCTGCCGGCGATGTTTTCGATGATATCGAAGACAATGACTCCCCTCTGTCGTTATCTTCCAGATACGGAACTGCAATAACAAATAATATTGCAACTACCCTGCTGGTACTCGGCGAGAAAGCCATCTCCCGGCTTAAAGATAGAAATGTAGACGACAGGACGATAGTCCGCATCCTCGATGCCATTAATTCGTATTATTTAATTGCCTGTACCGGGCAACATAAGGATTTATCCTGTGGGAAAAAAATTGACATTTCAGAAGACGATTACCTGGATATTCTGAGTTTAAAATCGGCATCCCAAATCGAATGTGCCAGCTATACAGGTGCGTTGTTAGCTACCGAAAATAAAGACCTGCTTGATATATTTAAGGAGTTCGGTTATAGCCTGGGAATGATGGCACAAATAACAAACGATATCGCAGGCATAATCAGTAAAAAGGACTTAGTAAATAAAAAAATTACTTTACCTGTTATATTTGCGCTATCCCAATCAGAAGAGCCTGTTCGTAATCAATTAGAAAGATATTACCGGAATAAATCGGATGACGAGATTACAATAGAGCAGATTTCGTATATACTATCAAATAGCGGAGCAGTACATTACACAGCTATAAAAATGGAATCGTACAGGTTGCTGGCATCCGGAGCTGTCGATAAAGCTGAAAATTGCGGCATCGATACAGAAAAATTGAGGATTTTCTTAAGATGAACTACGGAAAAGGTAAAAATAACGAGCCAACTGGTGAATCTATATTGTTTAAAAATATATTAAAACATAAAAAAGAAATCGCCATTTCACTATTCGGTTTTGTTATTATAGCCGTTTCACTGCTGTTGTTTATCCCCAGTTTAAATAAAACATATATCGGAGTGTCATTGCATTTAATCGACAGCGGATGGGTTGTTCAAAGTATAGATTCATCCGGTCTCGGACAACAAGCAGGGATAAAAATAGGAGATTCCCCCACAATAATTAACGGGCAATCGGCAAGTGATTTTCTGCAGGCGTATGAAGAACCAAAACAATGTCTAGGACTGTTAATCACAGATATAACAGTAATAAATAAGGCAGGAGAAAGCATTTCCGCCACTATTGAAAATAGTTCTCCCCCACCGCAATATATAACCGAATTAATTCCGTATTTAATAGTATGCATAATATTCTGGTTGACAGCTTATTACGTATTTTATAACAAACCGAGAAGCGCAATTGCAATATTACTATTATTATGTTCATTAACGTTTGGACTAGCCATACTCGGTAATGTCGCTGGAGTTGTACGAATTCCTAATGCCATGCATCTTGCTATAATGGCAACCATTATAGGGCCATGGCTACTACTTCACTTTTTCTTAATTCTGCCGGCAGAAAGAAGCAGGTTACGAAATAATCCTTATGTATATCTGATTTATTTACCAGCAATAATAACATTGATTCTTTATCCATTTATTGGTCATAATAATAGCGAACCAACTATGTGGTTCCGTTCAATCAGGGCAATAGAACTAATAATAGGATTTCTGGCAGTTATCGGTGTAGCTATCTACAATTATATTAGCGCCGTTTCCCCCAGGACACGGCAACAAATGAGGCTATTATTATATTTCTGTATAGCGGCAGTAGCTCCATTTTTAGTGCTTAGCTTATTGCCAACATTAGTAACCGGGGATATTCTCATATCATCAAGCTTCAGCGTCATTTTTATTGCGCTTATTCCTATAGGCATGGGGTATGCCGTAATGACGCAAAAACTGCTGGATATAAACGTTTTCATCAGGCGCGGCGTGATATACGCGGCAATTTCATTAGTAATTGCCGCAATTTTTGCACTGGTAATTATCCTGATGCTCTTTAATGTGCAAACATTATCGGTATTACAGGCTGTTCTAATCGCGCTGGTAATGGGCATCCTGGCAAGCTTGCTCTTCGGCCCGGTGAAGAACGGCATCGAATTCCTGGTAGACAAGTTCTTTTATAAAGATAAATACGACTACCGTAAAACTATTCAAGAGCTGGGTTCTGCACTCAATTCGATTACGGATATTGTTACCGGTTCTACCCTTATCGTAAATACACTGGCTAAAAAAATAAATCTGGAAGGTGCCTGCCTGTTTACTGCAACCGAAAATGAAAAATATGAAATTGTAGCATCCATAGGCATATATACCGAAGATGAACATCAGCAGCAAATGATAAACCTGCTGTCGGAACGTAACAGCAGCATTATTTTCCCTAATTCAGCGGTTTTAGTAAATCCGAATGTCGAATTTTTAATTCCCCTTATTGCCAGCGATAAGGAAATAGGCGGCATTTGCCTTTCTCCCAAAGCTACAAAACAGAGATATTCTTCGGATGATTTATTTCTGATACAGGGATTAGCTCCTGTCGTTGCTATATCGCTCAGGAGCTGGATACTGATTGCGGCAGATATTGCGGAACGTAAACGCACCGAAGAAAAATTAAGGCAGGCGGCTGAGGAATGGCAGATAACATTCGATTCTATTCCCATGCCTGTTTCTCTCCAAAGCAATAATTTTAAAATACTCCGAGTAAACAAGGCATATGCCGACCTTTTTAACGTCCAGCCCGATGATATTGCCGGAAAAACCTGCTATCAAATAGTACATCAGACCGAACATCCGTTACCGAATTGCCCTCATTTGGTAATGTTAAGTACTAACGAATCATCGACCATTGAACTGCATTATGACGTATTCGACCGATATTTTGAGATTACCGCATTCCCTATCAGAAACCCGCAGGATGAAATAATTGCCTCGGTTCATATAATGAGAGATATTACGCAGGTTAAAAAAGCGGAAGAGGAAAAACGGCTGCTTCAGGAAAAGGCTGAGATATCGAGCCGTCTTGCTTCCGTAGGGGAAATGGCGGCAGGAATTGCCCATGAAATTAATAATCCGCTGACCGGTGTAATCGGCTTTTCCGATATGCTGCTCGAGAGAGAACTTCCGCAGGATATGAAGGAACAGGTAGAGATCATCGCCAACGGCAGCCGCAGGGTAGCCGATATAGTTAAAAGGCTACTTACTTTTGCACGTCAGCATAAACCGGCAAAAGCAATGGTCAATGTTAATGAGCTTATTGAAAATACGTTAAATATGCGAAATTACGTTCTCAAGACCAATAATATCGATGTAAATGTACAATACGATACAGGCATACCACTAATTACTATCGACCCGGGGCAAATCCAGCAGGTATTTTTGAATTTAATTATTAATGCGGAATATTCTATGAGGAAAACAGGTAAAGCCGGCGAACTTAAAATCGTTACCCAAAAAATCGGTGATAAAATAAGAATAGCATTTTCAGATAGCGGACTGGGTATTTCAGAGGAAAATATAAAAAAGCTATTTCAGCCGTTTTTTACTACCAAGCCTGTCGGTGAGGGTACAGGATTGGGTTTAAGCCTGTCACGCTCAATAATCGCCGAACACGGCGGAACGATTTCCGTTGAAAGCGAAGTAAATAACGGGGCTACTTTTATAATAGAATTACCTGTAACACAAGGTTATGTACAAGATGAATCATTTGAATCCGCTCCATCACTGAAAACTAAAGATAATATTAAAAAAATAAACGTACTTGTCGTTGATGACGAACCGACGATACGGCAATTCATAAAATCGACACTGAATACTTCTGATTATGCTGTGGAGACAATCGGCGACCCGTATGAAGCCATGCAAAAAATCGTCGGTAATAATTACGACCTTATTATAATAGACATCAGGATGCCCGGTATGAGCGGGCAGGAACTATTCGAAAAAGCGGTAAATGACAAGCCGTATATGTCGAAAAAGGTTCTGTTTACAACCGGTGATTCCTCAAACAGCGAAGTAAAAAACTTCCTTCAGAAATATAATCTCCATTCCATTAGCAAGCCTTTCGACCGTCAAACTCTGGAAAGTAAGATAAGAGAAGTACTGGGATAAGCTTAACAGTATTAAAGTCATATCAAATATAACTCAATTAATCGTATATTTTGACTGAAATGCAATCCCTCTGTTAAAATTGGCTATTATATAAAGCATAGCACATTCACTGTTCCCCTTTAATTAAACATACGTTCATATACAAGTATAATTACAAAGAGGAGTACTTCATTTTGAATAAATACAGATCTATGGTTATATCAGGCGTTTTGGCAGGCTTACTTACCGTAATAGCGCTATCAGGTTGTAGCAAGCCTCCGGCGGAAACTGTTACTCTTACAAATACAGAACGAACAACAAGCACAATTACTGCTACGGTATCAATCCCGACTACCATAACTGTTACTTCCTCTACAACTATAACATTTACTTCTACCGTTAGCGCCTCCGGCACAACGACAACCGCTCCCTCAACCAGTACGGCGATAACCACAACTGACCCTTACAGTAATTTCCGCGGTTACCTGCTGGATGGATACCCTGAAGATATCTGGCCGTTATACGGTAAACTGGCTATAGACCTTTGTGCCCTGGATATACAGTTTCCTGCCTATAACGACATGGGATATTATGTTAACGCATATAAAGTCGTCTATATTACCGATAAAACGCAGACAGAAATTGCCGCGTATTATAATTCCCTTCTCCAAACAAGAGAGGATTCCTCATTTTACGATGCTGTGGGAACTATCGGTGATTACTATGTCGATGCGCGCTGGGACTACTGGAGCGGTAATAACATAGTTTACCTGTACGTGCTGTTACCCAATACCCTTAATATTACCTCTAATCCTTTCCATACGGATTTCCCAGAATCGCTTCAAAACCTGTATCGATTGGGTGATATGTGGGCGGAATATCACTCATGTACCAGTAATCCTCCGTCGGGAACGATAATTTCCTCCAAATTATTCAGCCATACCGGTACTTATGAGGAAGCCATAGAATATTATCGCGCGCTTTACAGCGATATGCAGGATTATGAAGAGACTGTCACCCAGGAATACAACGGCCAGCGCACGCTAATCAGGGGAGTTATCGACGACCTGAGTTTTTCCATCAGTATAGGCGTGTGGGGCAATCCAGATATGATCCAGATTAGCTTTTCAAAAGCCAGTTAAATCATATTATCAGTGTTAAGATAATGTGAATATTAATAACGTAAGACTAAACTCGAGACCTGTCGTAAAGAATGCGGTTCTTTATAACACTTGCGGTAACCGGATTGCCGACGAGGTCACTCTTTAACCCAGCGGTTATCCTTCTTATCATGATAAGCAGAAACAGCACTGCATACGACCAGGACACAACCGGAGACTCTCCCAAAAGGGCGCTCATTAGCGGTGCGATTAAAAATGCAACCGCCATTCCCACAGGCAAGCTCAGACTATGTGAACCGCCAAATTTTAATCTTTCCTTGAGAGGTTTTCCTGCATTATCGGGGCTTATTACTTTACCGATTACACCTGCCAGCATAGGTATGGCTATTAACAGAAAAGCTTTGGGAGTCAGGGCTGCGATAAAGCCTACTGCGATACTATTTCCTTTTTCACCCTCGAACCTAGTAAATATCGGCCACATCTGACCGGCTACCGCCGACAATCCGCCGATGGCAATTACCGCAATGTCTAAATCGAGAAGCCTGCCGATAACTATAACAATAATCCCTTTAGCAATATCGATGATGACTCCTATGACTGCAAGCAAACGTTTGCCTTGCGCCATAAAAGCAAGATGAAGGTCTCCTTCCTGTTTAATTCCCTTTAATCCGGCAAGTATTCGGAGGTGCGGGAATGCCCCTAAAAAATAGGCGCATATTATAAAAAGTATGTTTGGAAATAACATTTTAGCTACCCCTCAGACAATATAGATATTATATATGATGCTCGATTGGAAAACTATGCATAAACCGCACAAAATTGAAAACTGAACATAAAAGTTTTCTGATAATCAATCCATTGATTATTTATCATGGTATTTTGATGAAGTAACCGTAGCTGATTTAGATATTCACAGCATCAATAATGCTTTGCATGAATATAAAAAGGTCTGTAATAATATTCGCCCCAATCGAACTTTGATTGACAAGCCATCTCGTAGAGTTTATCATTTAAATATTTAGCCTGTATTTATATTTACAAATATGACATGAGATACACGAGGAGCCTGTAAAATGTCAAAGACAATCGAAGAAATTAACGATAGAATACGCAGGGGGGAAGCTGTAGTCGTCAATGCCGAAGAAATAATCGCGATTGCCAAAGAAAAAGGAATTAAAAAGGCGGCTCAGGAAGTAGATGTGGTGACTACCGGAACTTTCGGTCCCATGTGTTCATCCGCAGCTTATTTTAATATCGGACATTCCAACCCGCGTATTAAACTGGGAGGCGGAAGAGCCTATCTTAACGATGTCAATGCTTATGCAGGCTTGGCGGCAACCGATTTATTGATCGGAGCCAATGCCCTTCCCGATGATGACCCCAGAAACAGGATTTATCCCGGGGAGTTCAATTACGGCGGGGGACATGTAATAGAAGAACTGGTAGCCGGAAAAGATATTCGATTATCTGTTACGGCATACGGAACCGATTGCTATCCCCGCAAAAAACTCGAAACCCTGATTAACATAAAAGACATTAATGAAGCAGTGCTGTTCAACCCGCGCAACGTTTATCAGAACTATAATGCAGCTATAAATGTATCCGGAAAAGTAATTTATACATATATGGGAATTTTAAAACCCAATATGGGAAATATCAATTATTCTACTTCGGGGCAATTATCACCTCTGTTAAATGACCCTTACTATAAAACTATAGGTATCGGAACCAAGGTGTTTTTGGGAGGAGGTATCGGTTTTGTCGCCTGGCAGGGAACCCAGCATAATCCGTCAGCTCCCAGGAACGAAAAGGGTGTTCCTACCAGGGGTTCGGGTACGCTGGCGCTTATAGGAGATTTAAAACAGATGCGCCCTGAGTGGTTAAGGGGTACCAGCATGATGGGATATGGATGCACCCTTACGGTAGGTGTCGGAGTTCCCATTCCCATCCTTTCCGAAGAGATACTTGAATATACAACCGTAACCGATGCCGATATCATTGCACCTGTTATCGATTATTCTTCCGATTATCCGAATATGGTTGCGAATATTATTGCCGAAGTAAGTTATGCCGATTTAAAGAGCGGAAAAATCGAAATCGGAGGCAAGCAGATACCGACGGCATCGTTATCCAGTTACTCACGCGCTTTAATCATTGCCGATACATTGAAAGAATGGATAGAAAGCGGGCGTTTTCTCTTAACCGAGCCGGTCGAATCGTTACCGGGTATTGAATCCGGTTTAAAAACAAAACCGCTGAAAGAGCGCCCGGTTACAGAATAGTTTTATCAAGCGAGGTCGTTTTAATGATCGTTTCAAAAAAAATAGTGCTCCACTTTCCTGTTCGTCTTGTAGACAGGGCTATAGTCTATCATCTCATAAAAGATTATGACCTTGAATTCAACATTATGAAAGCATCGATTATTCCGGATGCCGAAGGATTAATGGTTATCGAACTGCGGGGCGAACAGGCAAATTATGATAAGGGCATTAAATACCTTACCGAGACAGGAGTACGCATACAATCGCTTGGTCAGAATGTATTGCGAAACGATGAGAGATGCACACATTGCGGCGCATGTGTAACCGTCTGCCCGACAAAAGCTTTCAAACTCGACCCTGACTCACGCCTGATATCTTTCGATGCCGGCAAGTGTATTGCCTGCGGTCTATGTCTGAAAGCCTGCCCGCCGCGAGCAATGGAGTTGCACTTCTAATGTTATGTACCAGCCGAGGATATATCGTAATTGGGTACAGGATAAGGAACTGGTTTCTTACAGTGTAATTGTCGAAGAAACCGATTTATACATACGCACATCCTGTAATTTAAAGGGCAAAGCCATTAGTTCTGTTTGCAAATACAGAAAGCAAATAGAAAGCTATATTGAATTGCATCCGGAGTTTGCCGAATCGTTTAAACCACTGGTGATAACCGGAAGTTGTCCGCATATAATTAAAGAAATGATTGCAGCTTCAGAGAAATTCGATGTAGGGCCTATGGCGGCGGTTGCCGGTGCAATTGCGGAGTTTGTCGGGAAAGACCTGCTTTCATTCTCGCATGAAGTGATTATCGAGAACGGTGGCGATATTTTTATAAGCAGTAAAAAGAACAGGACTATTGCTATATATGCCGGAAACTCATCCCTGAGCGGGAAGTATGGAATAGAGATAGAAGCCAACGATACTCCGCTCGGCATTTGCACTTCCTCCGGTACTGTCGGTCACTCGTTCAGTTTCGGAAAAGCGGACGCAGCGGTTATAACGGCTGATTCAGCCTCGATAGCCGACGCCGCCGCTACGGCAATATGCAACATGGTGACTACCAAAGACGATATTGATAAGGCAATCGTTTACGCTAAGCGCAGCGGACTATTAAAAGGTGTTATTATAATAAAGGATGAAGCTATGGGGGTTTGGGGCAATATAAAACTTTGTGAACTGTCCCAGAACGAACAAATGCCTAAAGGATAATAAATTGGATAAAAAAATTACCGTAGTTCCGGCTGTATTGACAGATAATCCGCAATCATTAAAGGATATGCTTGGAATAGCCGCAACATTCACGGGTTTTGTTCAAATAGATATTATGGATGGATTATTCGTTCCATCAAAAAGCATTACAGCAACGGACATTTGTATTGTTAAAACCGGCTTGAAATGGGAAGCCCACCTGATGGTTAATAATCCGGAGAATCTTGTTGATGATTTTGCGAGTGCTGGAGCGCAGCAAATAATATTTCATTATGAGGCTACGGAATCACATGGTAATATAATCGATATGGTTCACGGGGCGGGATTAAAAGCCGGAATAGCCGTTAATCCGGATACCGATATATCCGTACTCGACCCTCTAATAAATAAACTGGACTCCGTTTTGTTTATGTCAGTCGTTCCCGGTTATTACGGAAGCAAATTCATTCCCGAGGTTCTGGATAAGATTACAGATTTCCGCAATAAATATCCCCATATATATACAGGAATAGACGGCGGTATAAAAGAAAACAACATAGCGACCGTCGCCAAAACAGGTGTAAACTCCATTTGTGTTGGAAGTGCGGTATTCTGTCAGGATAATCCGGCGCAAAGTTATCGCCGGTTGGAAAGTCTCTGCAATACTTAAGACAGATATTATCTGTTTAGCAATTTGAGAGCATCGGATACAATTCTTTCTGACGTTAACCCGAACTGTTGATATAAAACATTAGACGGAGCCGATGCTCCGAACCTGTCGATTCCGATAGCAACACCTTCACTGCCGACATAGCGTTCCCAACCAAAAGTCACTCCCGCTTCAATGGAAATCCTGGCTTTAATATTCTTCGGAAGTACCGTTTCCCTGTATTCTTCAGGCTGTGCCTCAAATAGCGCCCAGGAAGGCAGAGATACAACCCGAGCGGCGATTCCCATCCCCTTCAAAAGCCTCCCCGCTTCCATTGCTATATGAACCTCGGAACCGGTGGCAATTAATATTATGTCAGGTATATCCGATGACTGCCATAATATATAACCGCCGTACTTTACGTTTTCGGCAGGTGCGGCAGTCGTTCTATCGATAACCGGAAGTTTTTGCCGTGTAAATATTAAAGCGGTGGGATTATTCCTGTTGTTAATAGCTATTCGCCAGGCTTCCGCTGTTTCCGTTGCGTCGGCCGGCCTTATCGTTACCAAACCGGGGACTGTTCTGAGTCCGGCCAGTTGTTCAACAGGTTGATGTGTCGGTCCGTCTTCGCCGACACCGATAGAATCATGTGTGTATACATATATGACTCCCTGTTTCATGAACGCAGACAGTCTTACCGAAGCCCGCATGTAATCGTAAAAAACCAGGAACGTGGAAACGAAAGGAATCAATCCTCCGTGCAGCGTCATACCGTTGGCAATGGCGCCCATGGCGTGTTCGCGCACCCCGAAATGGAAATTCCGTCCGCTATAACAATCGACGCCAAACGATTTTGCCGCTTTTATCGTTGTCTTCGTAGACGGAGCAAGGTCAGCCGAACCGCCCACCAGAGAATGAATCCGGGGAGCTATCAGGTTAATTACCTGCCCGGAGGCTTCACGCGTAGCAAGTGTTATGTTACTATCCGGAAACAGTGTATCAAGCCCTTCATCCCAGTCCTGAGGTAATACGCCGGTCAAATCTTCCATAAGTTTTTTATATTCATCGGGATAGTTAATCTGATAGGAATCCAAAACTTCTTGCCATTTATCCTGTCCGGTTTTTCCTCTATCTATGGCTTTGCGAAAATGAGCCAGGGCATCATCGGGAATTTTAAAAGATTCCGCATACTGCCAATTCAGCTTTGTCCTGGAAAGAGATACTTCGTCTGTTCCAAGAGGCTCTCCATGAGCGGAGCATTTGCCTTCCTTATTCGGACTGCCGCAACCGATAACAGTTTTACAAATTATAAGGCTAGGGTAACGGGTTTCGTTTTGCGCTTCTTTTATTGCCTCAGCGATTGCATTTATGGTATTCCCGTCAACAGGTCCGATGACCTGCCAGCCATAAGCCTTGAATCTGAGAGCAACATCTTCTTTAAATGTAATATCGGTGCTGCCCTCTATTGATATATCGTTATCATCGTAAAGGTAAATGATTTTACCCAGTTGCATAGTGCCGGCAAATGAAGCGGCTTCCGAGGTAATTCCTTCCATCAGGTCCCCGTCGGAAACAATGGCATAAGTATAGTGATCGATAATATTATATCCGGGACGGTTATATTGCTCCGCCAACCATTTTTCAGCGATAGCCATCCCTATTCCGTTAGAGAAACCCTGCCCCAGCGGTCCGGTGGTTGCCTCTACTCCCGGGGTTATCCCGTATTCCGGATGTCCCGGAGTTTTACTCTCCCATTGCCTGAATTTTTTCAATTCATCAAGGGGTAAATCGTAACCGGTAAGGTGTAATAAGGAATATAGCAGGGTAGATGCATGTCCGGGAGATAAAATAAACCTGTCGCGGTTAATCCATTGCGGGTTTTGCGGATTATGTTTTAAAAACCTGTCCCATAATATATAGGCCGTGGCAGCCATTCCCATCGGCGCCCCGGGGTGCCCCGAATTGGCCTTTTGAACGGCATCCATGGAAAGTATGCGAATAGTATTAATACATAGTTCGTCAATAGACATTTTCACTTCCTGAAATGATGCAATATATTAAAAAATTACTTAAAATTTTATAATAATGAGAGGTTCGTTTTCAAATTGTTGTAATAATACCTGCCAAATCGATTCCGGATACTGTCAATCGATATCTTCATTCTCTTTTAATTGATATATATAATCATTATTATACACAACCGAATCGGCATTGTTTTTCTGAACTACTTTTATAAAGGCGTCCACAATAACGGGGTCGAATTGCGTCCCTGAACAACTCTTAAGCTCATCGACTGCCTCCTGAAGAGAAAGTTGTCTGCGATAAGGTCTCAGTGAAACCATGGCATCATAAGCGTCGGCAACCGATAAAATACGTGCCTCAATCGGGATTTTTTCACCAACCAATCCTGAGGGATACCCCGTTCCATCATAGCGTTCATGGTGATGTAATATAGCCGGTATACAATTTACCAGATCGATGACGTGTTTTAAAATCTCCGACCCGATTTTTGGATGTTTCTTTATAAGCTGATTTTCATCACTGCTTAAGAAAGTATTTTTGTTTAAGATATAGTCGGGTATACCTATTTTCCCAATATCGTGAAGTAATCCTGCCGAGCGGATACATTCAATCTTCTCATTGGGCAATTTCATACTCTCGGCAATTGCTATTGCATATTCACTGACTTTTCTGGAGTGCCCGTAAGTGTAACTATCCTTGGCGTCGACAGTTGCCGCAAGCGCATAGATAATACTTAACGCTTTTGGATTCGACCTGATTTCCGATGAGATTAACTGTGTATCGTGTTGTTTTTTATTATCGGATGACAAACAGGTGCGGTTTCTTCCCAATTGTTTTGCTAAATATAATGCCTCATCGGCACGCCCGATAATTTCTTCTTTCATGATTCCATCGCTCGGCCAGCTGGAAATTCCAAGGCTGATGGTAATCGGCATTGCTTTTAAACTTGATTTTGACTCGATGGTCTTTCTGATGCGTTCGGCAACTTTATAAGCATCCTCGATATGTGTTCCGGGCAAAATAACGGTAAACTCCTCTCCTCCGTATCGGAAAGCTAAATCTATACCGCGTATCGAATTTCCGATATATTCTCCGACTTTTCGAAGCACATGGTCACCGGCTAAATGACCGTATATATCATTGTAGGATTTAAACAGGTCGACATCCATCATTATGAGGGAGAATGTACCGCCAAAACGGGTATTTCTGGTAATTTCCTGGTCTAACCTTTCATGGAAATGACGATGATTATAGAGACCTGTCAATTCATCTGTATTGGCTTTAATTTTGGCATGTGTATAAAGCTGGGCATTTTCAATGATTATACCGGCCTGGTTGGCAATATTTGAAATAAGCTCTATATCCGGATATGACAGAATTGATTTATTTTTCTTTTTTCCCAGAGTGAGTATCCCGATTAATTTATCGCGGCTTTTAAAGGGGAAAAAGAGACCCATATTGGAACTCAGTATTTTATCTTTTTCGGATTGCCATAATCCTCTTAATTCCGGGATAGCGTCCATCTGCTCCGGATTAAGCGGTTTCCCCTTTTTATCCATCCAGACGATAATAGCGCTATCTGCCTCCAGAGATACCTTTTTAAAGGTACTTTCCGGAGCAGTATTTTCATCTTCAGGATATATAAATTGTGTTTCGAAGTTCCCGGTCTTGTTATCCTGCAGCATTAAGCTGGCGCCGGTGACATTTATAGCCTTGGAGATGGTAGGCAATATTTCTTTTGCCAATTCGTCGAGATTGAGAATATGACTCATTTTTTTATTAAAATTGAGAAGTTCCTGTCGGTAATCATAGGTCTTTCGATAAAATAGATAATCAACCCCTTTAGAGACGAGTTTAATCAAAGGAGCCGACGCCAGGATAACAAATATATAAATTAAAGAAAGTATTATAACGATAATAAATAGCGGTAAATTTGTAAAAAAGTCGGGGCTTATAAAAAACAAAACAGTAGTTAAAGCAAAAAGCACGCCTATCACTATGATATATGTCAATAGTTTCCTGAATATCATTTGTATATTCAGTAGATTGAACTTGAAAATGGTATAACTGATTATCAGGGCATTTATAAGATTCCCGATATGGTCGATAGGCAGTGTTTTTAGTGAAGGAGTAAAAGGCGTAATATAGCTGATAATTACAAGTAAACTCCATCCTACAATGAGATACGAGGTTCTGTTGCGGTCGGTGGGGTCGATCGAGTTTTTGTATCGTCTATATAATAGCATAATTATCATCGAAAGAAAGGGGATTAAGATTGCCGCAAGGATAAAATCCCAATAAAATATGTCGTGATACAGTAAATTACCGATGAAATAAGCATCTTTTACAACATATCCCATCAAGGACAAAATAATGATAACAGATACGATTGCATAACCTATCCAGACACCCATACCCGCTTTCTTGTTATTATAAGCGCGAATGAAATGATAATAGCTAACCACCACCAATGGTATTGCCGCAATAACCAGCCCGTTCCAGAATATAAGATAATTCGATGATGCGGAAATATTATGTAGCAGCATTACCGCCGTAAAACTCCATATCATGGAAGCAAAAAGAAACAGGGCAAAGATTCTTTCGATGCGCTTTTTGACTTGAGGTAATACCGACAAAAAAAGGATTATAAAAATAACACAGCTAATTAGCGGTATGAGAGCCCATAAATTCACTGAATAAATATCCTTTTATTCGTTAATCGAACACTGAAAATATACGTAATATCAATAGATTAATTATGGCTTTACGTTTACTCTTTGTCAATAGAAAAAATTAAGCAGCGAATATATACTACCCGCTGCTCATTAAGTAGAGAAAACTAAATTATTAAATAACGGAGCCAACCACCAATTCACGGTCGACCAGGTCGAAATAAGTATAATTGGGAGCTTTGGGCATATCTCTACCGATAACTATATTTATCGCTTCACTGGCAGCCTGAATAGCCGATAATCCTGCTCCGATGCATGTAGTAGGTATAATGGATGTTTCTCCGGTGATAATATCATCTATTATGCTTTTATCCTGAACATATTTGGGTATGACCGGAACGATTCTCTCCAGCGGAACTATTAACTGCCCGGGATTATCCACATCGACATCGACGGGAAGATTATTATATTCTTCCAATGTAATCCCGTCCGGAGCGAAAACCACCGTTATAGCTCCAAATCCTATTGCGGTGGAAAAAAGGTAATGTATGCCCCTTTTCCTGGCTTCCCTCTGTAATAATATGGATTCCCTGAACAAACCGAAGTCCATTACATCCACTATCACGTCGCAGCCTTCAATCAAAAACTCTACGTCGCACTGCGATTTAATACCTGTTTTGGTATAAAAAATCCTGGCCTGCGGATTGATATCTTTAATCTGTTCATATATTGCTTCGGCCTTGTTTCGCCCCAAAGTCTTCATATCGGAACCGAATTGCCTGTTGAAATTGCTGAGTTCCATGTCACCGGGGTCATTTATCTTCAAGGTACCGACACCTATTCTTACCAGCCTCTCGGCTGCCAAACCCCCTACCCCGCCCAACCCGGCAATAGCTATTGTGGAATTGCATATCTTTTCCTGTTCCGAATCGGTAAAAAGCCCTATATTGCGGCTAAACATTTCCCTGTAATGACCATTCATTATTTATACTCCGAACGATAATTTTATTTTATTTATAGTTACGCCTCTATTTTTTCTTTTGCCGTTACAACCGTCTTTCTTAATAACGACAAGTCCGGTTTAAGCAGGAACCTGATAGTATCCATCGACGGATTAATGTGTCTGGGGCTCAGGTTATCGAGGCTGGCGCCAATCGCCTGCTGTCTTAACTTATAGGCTTTGAATGAATTTTCTGGTAGCAGGGTAATCTTTAACGGCATTAAACCGGTAAATGACTCCAGCTCGGAATACGGCTTATCCAATTTTTTTAACTCATTATGTATCGAACTTTCTATTTCTCTTACATTCATATTGGTTTCTTTAGGCTCGATATATAAATGCAGTACCGGTTTTCCGTTAATCTCTTTGCAGGCAACCCAGTCATAATAACCGATACCGCAATTTTCTATCGATTTCCAGATCACTTTTTCAGATAATCTGGTAAACCCTGCAATGTCGATCTGGTCATCGATGCGGGTCAGGAATTTCATTTGAGGAATATCAATATTCAGTTTTTCATTTCTGGTGGCAGTTATATTTATCAGGTGTCCCAATCTGTAGCGTATAAAAGGTCCGCCGTGCAGGCTGCTTATTACCAACTCATATTTGCCCGGCTTGACTTCATCAATGAGAACGGTTCTGGGTTGATATGTCGAGTCTTCGAGTGATTTATTTACTTCAGCCTCAGGGATAAATTCAAAAAAGTTCAGATTGGGAATAAAAGACAAGCCTTCATAGTCCCATGTTTGCATGGCGATAAAAATGGCTTCGGTGCAGCCGTGAAATTCCAGTGGATATCTGCCCCACATTTCTTTGATTTTTTCGCGGTAAACCGAACCGTCTATTCCGAAAGACACCAATCCTTTCAATTTCCAGATATCCCTCGGCAACATAGGGCGTCCGGCCAGTTTACTTTTAACAATCCCTTTCAATAATCTGAATGATTTTTTCGGTTTCTTAACGAGCGCTTTGACACTTATTTTACTCTTACCTTTCCTGCCAAAACGCTCTCCTATTGCCACGGTTACACTCGACATTGCGATACACAGGTCGAGACCTTTGTCCAGAGCCAGGTCGAAGCCATATTTGATTCTTTCTTCGAAGGATATGTTCTCGGCTTCACCTACAGGAGGCACTACATCGAAAAGCTCGTTGGGGAAAGCGCGTGTCATGGTGCCGGTGGTATAAGGCGGAGGCGCCATGCCGTAAAAAACCTTGTCCATGCCTTTCAGGTTTATTTCACCCTTATTGTTACAAGTTGATAATATCATCATGGCAAAGATGATACCCTCTATCTGGTCGAGTTGTCTTGCGGTAACAGGTACCCATCTGTACGGGTATTCCTCGGATTTCCCGGAAGTGTATTGCCACAGAATCGGTTTTTGCGGTAATACATCCATGCGGCGTTTCAACAGGTATGGCGCATAATCTGCATAGGTTGTTAAAGGCACCGACGTACGAAATTCATCGACGGTTTCCGGTCTGGCATCCCCCATAATGGTTCTTCCGAGTTCACACCTGTTAAGCAATTCCAGTTGTTCCAGCAGTAATCTCTTCTGGATATGCGCGAAATCCTCGATACTCAGGTCGAGATACCCGCAACATCTCTGCCATAAATCTTCCTGCTTGCCTCTTTTAAAAAGTTCTGCTTCAATACCCATTGTTATAACCCTCCCTGACAGTCTTCTCTGAACGATGTGACTTATGTAAATTGTATTAACTATGCCACACTGTCATAGCTATAGGAAGGTTTTCAATACTAGAACAATGTTCTATTTTATAGCTGAACAGGATTGATAATAAGTAATAAATTTTTTACGGGGTTTAAGGATTTATTATAGGAGGTGCGGCTGCGATTTAGATGATAGGTTTAAAAAATCCGTTCGCCCTGAGTTTATCGAAGGGTCAATCGAACGGATTTTTCATAAATATAATCTGTTATAGTGATAGCCGCTTAGTTCGACAAGCTCACTATGAACGGTTTTTTAGGATTCACCACGAACGGCTTTTTGATGGCTCACTATGAACGGTTTTTTAGGACTCACCACGAACGGCTTTTTAGTGGTTGCTCCCTCACGAATTCAGCATGACAGTTCTCTCAAAGCGTCGTTGCAAGGACGACGCAGGAGGACGAAGCAATCCCTACAATGCAACCAAATTACCCCGCTACGCCAACGTAACTGTCATTGCGAATCCCGCTTGCCGGGATGAAGCAATCTTTACCGAATAGACCGTATGGCAGTATCAAAATAACCGGTAGAGATTGCCGCGCTTTCCCTTCGGGAAATCTCGCAATGACATTTCATTCACCCCTCCCCGGATGTTGACTTCTAACATGAACGAATTCAGCATGACAAATAAAAAACGTAGGGACGACCAATGGTCGTCCGCATTTATGCTTCCGTATCTGGCTGACGGGCAATGCCCGTCCCTACGGGATTAACGATTAAACTGTCATTCTGGAAGTCACAAGGGGTGACTGAAGAATCCGGGGGGTGGGGAGAAGCAGCACAAATTTATCTGCGGTACCTGCCCTCTTTGGAAAAGAGGGACTGAGGGAGATTTACAACGTATTGCTCCATCGATTCCGATAACCTGTAAAATCCCTCTTAATCTCCCTTTTCTAAAGGGAGAGAATCGCGGAGTGCTTTTTCTTTCCTTTATTTACAATTGTCTTTGCGAAGACGACGCAGGAGGATGAAGCAATCTTTACCGAATAGACCGTATGGCAAACAAAAAACCCTCTCTAAAAAAAGAGGGTTCGTTTTTAACTTTAAGACCGAAGATTATGCTATTGCTAGCAATTCTTCCACTTTATTTTTACTTCTTTGCCTTCATCGGCAGAACCTTTTTCGAGCGCATCCAGCGTCCTGGAAAGTTCGGACAAATCATCTTTTCCTTCGGATTTCTTGTTGAATTCAAGCCCGTAACCGATAAAGAAATCGAGGAAGCTCTTCATCAATTTCTTGGTATCTTCCTGGAAAGCGGCAGCTTCTTCCTTGGTAACGAATGTCTTATGCTTGGCTTCGACATCCTGCATAAACTGCCTGATTTCTTTTCTTAAGGAATCGATTTCAGCATTCGTTGTATTCTTTAATTCAGCCGGTTTATCCTGACCCAACTGGTCGTTGATTAAAAATTCGATAAATTCCGCCTGCGACAAATCACCGCGGTTTTCATTTATTTTGTTAACCAGTTCCGCCGGCACTATCATCATTTTCTTATCGGACATAAGGAGCTCCTTCGGTAAAATATCTGTTTATATTATATCACGCTTAATTTATATATCATCATCCTGTCTAAGTTCAAGAGTCGTCAACACCGCATCTATGCTTCTTAAAAGGTTAAGCCCCTTCGGGGTAACCCTGTATGTAACGGAGGGATTCCCCACTTTAACCTTATCCACCAATCCTCTTTCCAGCAGGAAATTAAGGTATTTCTGCAACTGGAAAAAACTCATATTGACGCTATACATCATCTCGGTTTTTCCGGCTTCACCGAGCCTCAGCATATCGGCGATTATTTCGATGCTAGACCGTCTGCGGTCTAAATTCATTAAAGCACCCCTACAAATTACCTAGTACTATTATACTATATCTGTCAAGGGATTGTAATAGTTTTTTTATAAATTTATGCCTGATTTAATAAAATATTCGACGCTGCTTCTTTTCCCGATTAATCCCGACGAGTCGGGACCAGCTTAACAATATTCCGATGAGTCCCGATTTATCGTGAAATGAGCTGATAGCGAAAGCAAAACAGTTTGATTGAAATGAATTTGACAGTTATTTAAAACCAGAGAACAAGAGCGAGATACCAGTTGAGTATATCATTCCCCCACAGTATCGTGACCATAGCCCCTATCGCCAGGAACGGCCCGAAAGCAATGGATTGTTTACGGCTTTTTAATTTGAATATAATCAGCAGCAGGGCTACGACGCCGCCCAAAACAATTGCCAACATCATTTATACAAATATCAGGGGATAGCCTACTATCAATCCGATAAGCCCCACCATTTTTACGTCGCCTTCGCCCATCCCCCCGCGTGTCAAGAGTGAAATAATAAAAAATATAACGAATCCGACAATACCACCCAGCAGAGCGCTGACAATCCCCGACGCCCATCCCAAATCGAAGAAGTGTCCGGCGATTGCCAGAGAGGGCGATATTTCCAGTTGAGGCAAAAAGATGCTGATAATCAATGCGGTTACGGCGCAGGGATAGACAACCTTATTCAGTATCAGATGATGT
This sequence comes from Dehalococcoidales bacterium, assembly GCA_028707255.1. Classification (GTDB taxonomy): domain Bacteria; phylum Chloroflexota; class Dehalococcoidia; order Dehalococcoidales; family UBA5627; genus UBA5627. The sequence goes on along the minus strand of JAQTUQ010000003.1, from coordinate 47,067 downwards.
TCGAGGTCGATTACGAATATTACCAGAAACAGGCAAAAATAAAATAATGTTACCGCCAGTTCCGGCCCGACTCCGTAAAAACACAGTAATAAAACGAAACCGATTCCAGCAACCGCTTCTACCAGCAGGACACGCTTCGGAATGGCACTTTTACAATAGCGGCATCGCCCTTTCAGCAGAATATAACTGAATACCGGGATTAAATCTTTAACGGATAGCCGTTTATCGCATGCCGGGCAGTGGGAAGGAGGGGAAATAATCGATTGCTTTGCCGGAAGGCGGTCGATACATACATTAAGAAAACTGCCGACAACCAGACCGAGCAGCAGAAAGACGATTATCAAAACAATTTCCATTTGCACTATTGTGCCTTATATCGGTTTTGCAGTCAAGCCGACAGGTACTGTCATTCTGGAGGCCATAAGGGATGGCCGAAGAATCTGGTGGGTGGGGAGAAATCCCGACAGGTCGGGACTCCAGCATGACAACTCCCATATTGTCATTCCGAGGCGAAGCCGAAGAATCCAGGGCTTATCGAATTGCATTCAGATCCTTCACTTCGTTCAGGATGACAATTCCTTTTTAGCGTCGTTGCGAGGACGACGCAGGAGGACGAAGCAATCCCTACAATGCAACTAAATTACCCCGCTACGCCAACATAACTGTCTTTGCGAATCCCGCTTGCCGGGATGAAGCAATCTTTACCGAATAGACCATATGGCAGTATTAAAATAACCGGTAGAGATTGCTTCGTCGTCCCTCTCTGATTTATATAAGATTCATTCGTCTTCGCCTCAGAATGACAGTGCAGAGGGACTCCTCGCAAAGACGTTTATTCATTACCCCCTTCTCTGTTTACGGAGAAGGGGGACAGGGGGATGAGGTCTTGTGTCCACCTCACCCCAACCCCTCTCCGCTCGCAGAGAGGGGCAATATCCTTACGAGGAGCCGCCTACTCCGGCTCTTCGTCGCCGGCTTTTATCTCGATTTTCTTCAGGTCGTCGTATTTTAGCCAGCCGTTTTGAATCGCCAGTATGACAGCGCCGATGCGGTCGTCGACGCCCATTTTCTCGAATATATGGCTGATGTGGTTTTTAACCGTCATCTCGCTGATATGCAGCTCGCGCGCTATGGCTTTATTGCGCCTGCCCGAGCCGATAAGCACTAAAACCTCCAGCTCTCTCCTCGAAAGCGGGGAAACCGATTGGTTATGTGAAGCCGGAAATAAATCCTTGGGAAGTTGCTCTGCCTGATTAAGCAACTCGCCGTAATCGATTATTTCCTGCCTGTACAATTCTTCTTCTATCTTTTTTATGCGTAATGAACTGACAAACCAGATTGCCACCAGTCCTGCTACCGCAATCACCGCCACGAACATGCTGTTAACAGCGCTGAAAGACAGTATGATTACGATTATCAGAAAGGCGTAAACGACCATCAGTCCGTTTAAGTTCCAGCGTAAAGAAGCGGCGCGGCTTTTCACCCTTTGGTGCAGCTTTTTCATGGAGCGGCTTTCGTTCGGGTTTAACGGCTCATTTTCCTTAGTTCTGTTTCCCAAGTCATCTTCCTTATTACCCTGTAAGACTGATAAATGGATTCCGTAATTGATTATATCACAATTATTTTATGTTTTTTATTAAAAATGAGAAGATATGGCTATAGATTATAGTACCTACGGATATTGACAACGCCTGTAGGTAAAACTATACTTAAAATACAAGCAGGTAAGTTTTGTATAATCGGTTACGGCCGGTTACCGGTTACATTTCTGTATTTGCTTGCACAGGTATCATAAAAACTGTAAATAAAAAAGGAGGACACGTGAAAATAATCGAAAAGTTTACCAGGAAGTTAGACAAAGTTCGCAAAGGCGAAAAAGGCTTTACCCTGATAGAGCTGCTGGTTGTTATCGCCATACTGGGTATTCTTGCAGCGGTTGCTATTCCCAATATAGTTGGGTTAATGAATTCAGGGGACGAAGCGGCTATGGCAACTGAGCTTTACAACGTACAAGTTGCGGTAACGGCTTATATGTTTGCAAACGATGGTGACATTCCTACCAGTGACGGAGAACCAGGTGCTATTGATGCCACTGCAATTGGCCCTCATATTATGGGTGGAGCAGATGCTTATACAGCCTTAAAATGGGGTCCGTATGATGTGGCCGCTGACGGTGCTGTATCTCGTGGTGAAGTCGAAGAAGAAACTTAAAAATAATTCTTTATATTGTTTAGCCGTCTAATTCAAATTAAAAACAATACAAAAACCCCCCGCGTCAGACGCGGGGGGTTTTAATTTATGCTTTTTTATAAAATCTAAAACTCGGGCTTCTCTTCTTCGTCATCGCCATCGTCGAGCAGGAAGTTCGATAAATCAGCCTCGTTATCGTCATTTAACAAAGCGGCACTCATTCCTGCAACGTCCTCGTCCTGATGCTCGGATACAGGCGCTTTCTCTTCAGCAAAACCCGCCAGTAAATGCGGAGTCTCCTTATGCGCCAGTTTATGTTCCATCTCTTCGGAAGCCTCTTTGGATGCCTTGCAGCGGGCGGGAATAAGCTTGCCGATGATAACATTCTCTTTCAAACCGGATAGCCTGTCCATTTTACCGAAAACTGCTGCTTCGGTAAGCACCCTGGTAGTCTCCTGGAAGGATGCCGCCGCCAGCCAGCTGTCGGTACTTAAAGATGCCCTGGTGATACCCATCAGGACAGCGTGCGCCGTTGCCGGCTCTCCGCCTTCGGCAAGCACCTTGGCATTGATTTCTTCATAGCGGAACCTGTCTACCAGTTCGCGCGGAACGATATCGTAATCACCGGGGGAATCGATGCGAACCTTGGAGAGCATCTGGCGCACGATAACCTCGACATGCCTGTCATTGATATGTACACCCTGCGAACAATATACTTTTTGCACCTCGTCCACCAGGTATCTCTGTACCGCTTCCTTGCCCAGCACCATCAGGATATCATGCGGATTGATGGAGCCATCGGTAAGCTGCTGCCCTGCTTTTACCATATCGCCGTCCTGAATGCGGATATGAATGGCGGCAGGAACGACATATTCCCTTTCTTCTTTTTCCTCGAATTTGATAAACAGCTTGCCGTCCTGAATAATCACCTCACCGGAGACACGGGCAGTCAGGTTGTTAACCACAAGCTCAGCCAGTGTCTGGCTGCTGTCCTGCGGCGGAGCGGCGATTAAGTTTCCGGCATCCACCCATTGACCGTGATTGACCAGCAACTGCCAGCCTTCCGGCAATTTATATTCGTCATTGAAAATATCATAGCTTATTACCTTGATGCGTTTACCCTCTTCGTTATTGATAACCTCAGCCATTCCGTCGATTTCTGAAATGATAGCCTGAGTCTTGGGAGGACGCGCTTCGAACAACTCCTCGACCCTGGGCAGACCGGTAGTAATATCCAGACCTACCACACCGCCGGTATGGAATGTTCTAAGTGTAAGCTGTGTGCCCGGCTCGCCGATACTCTGCGCCGCAATGATACCGACTGCCGTGCTGAGCTCGACCATACGGCCGCGCGCCAGGTCTCTGCCGTAACATAACTGGCAGATGCCCTGTTTCAGCTGGCAGCTCAAGGGTGACCTGATATAGACGCTCTTTATACCGGCTTCGACAATCGTTTTGGCTATTATTTCATCGATTTCGCGGTTGCGGTCGATAATTATTTCCCCGCTTTGCGGGTCGACTATCTGTGTAGCAGCCATTCTGCCGGTCATTCTCTCGGCAAAGGGCGGCAAGACATCTTTTTCCTCACTCTCGGTTATCCAGATGCCGTCGTTTGTGCCGCAATCGTGTTCCCGAACGATAACATCCTGGGTAACATCCACCAGACGCCTGGTTAAATAACCGCTCCCCGAAGTACGCAGAGCCGTATCCGCCAGACCTTTACGCGCGCCGTGGGTAGAAATGAAGTACTCGATGGCGCTTAAACCCTCGCGCAGGCTGGATTTAATCGGGAAGTCGATGATTCTGCCCGACGGGTTGGTCATCAGACCGCGGATACCTGCCATCTGCCTGATTTGCGAAATGTTACCCTTGGCTCCGGAGTTTGCCATCATATAGATGCTGCCGTTTTTATTCAATGATCTCTGGATGGACTGGGTTATACTGTCGGTGGTATCCATCCACACCTCGATAATGCTGTTGTATCTTTCGTCATCCGTAATCAGACCGCGCTGGTACTGGCTTTCTACAATGGCCGTCTTTTCATCGGCTTTTTCAATCAGCCTGGGTTTATCCGCCGGAACCTCGATATCGCTCATGGCGATTGTGATACCGGATTTCGTAGCATATTTAAAACCGAGGTTTTTGAGGTCGTCCAGCATCTTACCCATCGCCGGGTCGCTTCCGAGTTTCTTGTAGCAATCCGCCACAATCCTCTTTAAACTGGATTTGTCGATATCTTTGTTAATAAAACCCAGTACGGGGGGCAAAATCTCATTAAAGATAATACGCCCGACGCTGGTCTTTACCCTTTTTCCTGCTTCGACTCTAACCTCTATTTCAGCCCTCAGTTCGACAGCTCCCAGCTCATAACTGAGTTTGGCTTCCTCGAAACTGCCCAGCCTGGAACCTTCGCCCTTTGCGCCGGGCTTGATGGTAGTCAGGTAATAACAGCCGAATACCATATCCAGTGTCGGAGTGACAACCGGCTCGCCGCAGCTGGGAAGCAGCATATTGTTTGTGCTGAGCATCATTTCGCGGCATTCTTTTACAGCCGCATCTGATAAAGGCACATGAACAGCCATCTGGTCGCCATCGAAGTCGGCGTTGAAAGCGGCGCACATCAGGGGATGGATTTGCAGGGCGCTTCCGTCGATAAGCACCGGCTCGAATGCCTGAATACTGAGCCTGTGCAAAGTGGGTGCGCGGTTAAGCATAACCGGCCTCTCTTTTACAACATCTTCCAAAACGTCGTATACCTCGGGACGCCCCCTATCGACCTGCCGGCGTGCGCTCTTGATATTGGAAGCCAATCCTTCCATGACAAGTCTGTGCATAACGAAGGGTTTGAATAATTCAAGCGCCATTCTGCGCGGCAGTCCGCACTGGTGAATCTTCAGTTCGGGACCGACGACGATTACGGAACGCCCGCTATAGTCGACACGTTTACCCAACAGGTTCTGGCGGAAACGCCCCTGCTTGCCTCGCAGCATATCCGAAAGCGACTTTGCCTTATGGTCGCCGCTGACGGCAATCGCTCTGCCTCTCCTGCCGTTATCGATAAGGGTATCGACGGCTTCCTGCAGCATTCTCTTTTCATTGCGTATGATGATACCGGGAGCCCCGATTTCGACAAGATGGCGCAAACGGTTATTGCGATTTATTACCCTCCTGTATAAATCATTCAGGTCGCTGGTTGCAAAACGGCCGCCATCCAGCTGCACCATGGGACGCAAATCGGGCGGAAGCACCGGTAAAACAGTCAGTATCATCCATTCCGGTTTATTGCCGCTGCGTCTGAAAGCCTCGACAAGCTGCAATTGCTTGCTGGCTTTGCGACGGCGCTGACCGGATGAAGAATGTGTCTCCTGAATAAGCTGGCTGCGCAGGGCATCCAGGTCGATTTCCCTTAACAGTTTAAGAATCGCCTCGGCGCCCATTTCAGCCTTAAAAACATCTTCGTACTGTTGTTTTAAATCCTGATACTGGGTTTCGGTCAGTAAGGCGCCTTTGCGTATGCTCTTCAGTTGCTCTATCTTGGAAGGAAGTGCATCTTCAAGCTGTTCTTTTTCGCTTTCAAAACTGCGCCGCATTTTATTTATCTCTTCAACGGTCGCCTGGTCTCTTTCCAGCGCGTCTATATTATTATCAAGCGTCAGTTTACTTTCTGCGATTTCATTGCTGAGTTCGCTTTCCAACTGCCTGATAGCGGCATTACATGCATCTTTATCAACCTCGGTCACGATATAATGCGAGAAATATATGACACGTTCGAGGCTGCGAGCGGAAAGGTCAAGCAGTAAACCGATGCGGCTGGGAATACCGCGCGCAAACCAGATATGGCTTAAAGGACAAGCCAGTTCGATATGCCCCATTCTCTCACGGCGAACCTTGGAGCGGGCAATCTCGACACCGCACTTGTCGCAAATAATACCCTTATAGCGTATTCTCTTATATTTACCGCATGCGCATTCGAAATCCTTGGTCGGGCCGAATATTCTTTCGCAGAACAAGCCGTCTCTTTCCGGTTTAAGCGTACGGTAATTAATGGTTTCCGGCTTTGTAACTTCACCGTAAGACCAGCTTGTTATCTGCTCCGGAGAAGCCAGCGAAATACGAACGGCATCAAAATCATTAACTTCAAGCATTATGTTAACTTACCTCACTCTCAGGGGAATCGGTTTCCGTATTGTCAGCTTCGATATTAAAACTGTCAAAGAAGGATTCGCCCCCGATCAAGTCTTCTATTTTCCCTTCTATATCATCCGGTTCTTCGTTACCGGATACCATTTTAGCGCTGCTAAGCCCCTCGAATTCCGAGCTGTCCTGTATCTTCTCAGCCTGGATAATTTTTTCCTCTTCATTGATAACTTCAACCGCCAGACCGAGGCTCTGCAATTCTTTTACCAATACTTTAAACGACTCGGGAACACCCGGCGGCAGGATATCCTCGCCTTTAACGATAGCTTCATATGTCTTGGCTCTGCCGGCAACGTCATCCGATTTAATAGTCAAAACTTCCTGCAGGTTGTGCGCCGCGCCGTAGGCTTCAAGCGACCAGACTTCCATTTCACCGAAACGCTGACCGCCGAATTGAGCCTTGCCTCCGAGAGGCTGCTGGCTGATTAATGAATAAGGACCGGTTGCACGGGCATGAACCTTATCTTCGACAAGATGAATAAGCTTTAACATATAAATATTACCGACGGTTACAGGCTGGTCGAACGGCTCACCGGTACGTCCGTCCCTTAAAACAGACTTGCCGCTTACCGGCGAAGGAGAATTCATGGTAACCGTTACTTCCTTCATTTTTTCCGTCAATTCATCGGGGCTGAGCTTTCTGCTTTCCACGCCCAGTTCTTCAAGCCACAAACGCAAACAAACATCGCGGGCTTCGCCGATTAACTCCCTGTTGAAGACTTTTTCTCCATCGAAGCCTTTCTCACTTATCCAGGCTTTGGCTTTTTCAAGGTCCAGCGAGGGTTTCCCACCTTGCAGACTTAACGTGATGGAACCGGTTTTTTGCACCAGCCATGTTCGTGCCAGCGCATCTTCTATCTCGGTATCGCCGGCGCCGTCGAATACCGGAGTCAATACTTTAAAACCCAAGTTTCTGGCAGCCCACCCCAGGTGCGTTTCCAGTATCTGTCCCAGATTCATTCTGGAAGGCACGCCGATAGGATTCAAAATTATATCTACCGGAGTGCCGTCGGGCAGGAACGGCATATCGGCTGCCGGAGCTATCACGGAGATAACACCCTTGTTGCCATGGCGGCCGGCTAATTTATCACCGACCGAAACCGATCTTTTCTGCGCCACCCATACCTGTACCCATTGATTAACCCTGACAGGCAATTCGGCACCCTCATCGCGAGAGAACAGTTTAACATTGATGACTTTACCCCATTCGCCATGAGGCATTCTTAAAGAAGTATCCTTGACTTCACGCGCTTTCTCACCGAATATGGCGCGCAGCAGTTTTTCCTCTGCCGACAGTTCCGTTTCACCCTTGGGAGTAATCTTGCCGACCAGGATATCATCGGGACCTACTTCAGCCCCGACACGGATAATACCGTTTTCGTCCAGTTCGCTGAGGCTTTCTTCACCGACGTTGGGAATATCCCTGGTGATTTCCTCAGGGCCTAACTTGGTATCTCTGGCTTCAATCTCGTGTTTCGTTATATGAATGGAACAGAATTTATCCTGTTCCACCATTCTGTCGGAAAGGATAATAGCATCCTCATAGTTGTAACCGCCCCAGCTCATGAAAGCGCAGATGACATTCTGACCGAGCGCCAGTTCACCGTCTTCGGTGGCGGAACTATCAGCCAGCACATCACCCTTTTCAACCCTCTGCCCGCGGTGTACAATCGGATGCTGATTGATACAGGTACCCTGATTGGTACGAATGAATTTTTGCAGCGGATAGACATCTTCCTGTCCGCTGTCGCTTTTAATAACTATTTGCAGGCTGGTAACCGAAATAACCGCACCGGGGTTTTTGGCAAAAAGCACCTGACCGCTGTATCTGGCTACTTCTCTTTCCATACCGGTAGCCACAATCGGCGACTCGGCACAGAGCAAGGGCACTGCCTGCCTCTGCATGTTTGCTCCCATCAGAGCACGATTGGCATCGTTATGCTCAAGGAACGGGATTAATGACGCCGCCACACTGAATATCTGCTTGGTGGAAACATCCATATAATCTATTTTCTCGGGCGGAAGCATCAGATATCTGTCTTCGTAACGGACTTCGATTCTCTTGTTGACAAAATAGCCCTTCTCGTCAATAACGGTATTTGCCTGGGCAATATTGTACTTATCTTCTTTATCGGCCTGCAAGTAATCTATTTCGTTGGATACATACGGCTTAACCGGGATATTCCTGCCTGACAGCTTAGCCAATTCGCTCGCCAGTTGCTTGGTTATTTCGCCCCCCGCTTTTACAATAACTTCATTTTTTTCATTAAGAATATCTTCACCGGCAATCTTGCCGACCAGTTCTTTACTGTTATTTTTCAGTTCCTTGACAACCTTGCGATACGGCGTTTCAATAAAACCGTAGCGATTTATGCGCCCGTAGGCTGCCAGCGTACCGATAAGACCGATATTAGGGCCTTCAGGAGTTTCGATAGGACAAATCCTGCCGTAGTGTGAATAGTGCACGTCGCGGACATCGAAACCGGCCCTGTCGCGTGACAGACCGCCGGGGCCCATGGCAGATAAACGGCGTTTATGCGTCAGTTCCGCCAGCGGATTGGTCTGGTCCATGAATTGCGATAACTGCGAGCCGCTGAAAAACTCCCTGATTGCCGATAGCACCGGACGAATGTTTACCAGAGCTCCCGGTGTTACGATATCACTGCTGATGATACTCATGCGCTCTTTGGCAACTCTCTCCAGCCTGACAAGTCCGACACGGAACTGGTTCTGAATCAATTCGCCGACAGTGCGTACCCTTCTGTTTCCCAGGTGGTCGATATCATCGGGGGATTCATAACCGTTACTCACCATTATGATATGGCGGATAATCTCTATTAAATCTTCCCTGGTTAAAGCCCTATCGTCATCATCGGCTTTTTTAGGAATATTTAATCTCTGATTCAGTTTATATCTGCCGACTATACCCAGGTCGTAATGCTGGGGGTTAAAAAATAGATTGGTAATCAATTTCCTGGCATTATCCACGTTGGGAGGGTCACCCGGACGCAGTTTCCTGTAGATATCTATCAGCGCATCTTCCTCGTTTTTAACAAGCGGGTCTTTATCGAGGGTAGACTGGATAAAATGCCTGGTCGATGAATTATCATCTCGCTCGAATATTTTAATCAATTCTGCATCGCTGCCGTATCCGATTGACCGCAGTATAGTTGTGACAGGTATCTTTCTCTTCCCGTCGACCTTGACCGATATTACATCACGGCTGCTGGTATCGAATTCCAGCCAGGCACCGCGGCTGGGAACGAGATTGGCCTTCCCCAGTTTGCGTCCGGTAGTCGAATCTTCGTCGGTGGTAAAATAGATACCGGGTGAACGTAACAACTGGCTGACAATCACTCTTTCGGTACCGCTGGTAATAAAAGTGCCTTTATCCGTCATCAGGTGTATATCACCGAAGAACAGGTCGAACGGTTCTTTTATCTCACCCGTACCTTTCGTAAGTAATCGCGCTTTTACATATAAAGGAACCGAATAAGTTTGGTCTTTTTGCAAGCACTCCTGTTCGGTGTTGCGCGGTTCACGGAATTCATAGCCTACAAAACTTAACTCGAGCCTGCTGCCGGTAAAATCCTGGATGGGTGATATTTCGTCCAGCAGCTGCTTTATTCCCTCCTCCTGTAACCATTGAAAGGAATCCAATTGGACTTCGACCAGATTAGGTACATCGAGAACCTGTGGAAGCTTGGCATAAGTTTTGCGTTTAACGGGATACGTTTCCTTATTGGAAGGAACTGGCGATTTCGATACCATTATCACTCCTTAAAATCTATATGCGGAATTAATACATAAACCGGTGCTAATACGAATTAGCACAAACATTCTGCGTAGGGAATATCTGTTGAACTCTCTGAGGCATAATAATAGCAAAAGGGAAGCATAGCACAAAAAATAATTTTTGTCAATCCTTCTTCTTATCTTTATTTCCAAATACTATTATACTCTTTATTTGACGTATGTCAAATAAAGAGCCGCTTTACACTGTCACCCAATATATCTATAATTTATCTAATCTTTTTACCTGTACTGTAAAACCCGACATCGGAAATCAATATTTTATGTGATAGTCTGTATTATTAGATTTATATATTTAAAACAACACAGGATTGAGTTATGTCACTGGAAAATGATTTAGCAGACTTTACCTCCGACAAAGGCACCTATTTAACAATCGGTGTATTCGATGGTGTGCATCTTGGACACAAGAGCCTTCTCTCGGAACTCATCAAAAGGGCAAAACAAAAAGGGCTTGAAAGCGGAGTAATTACATTTAAACGACATCCGCGCCGGGTAGTAAATCCCGGCAATGAACTCCAGTTTCTTACGAATCTGCAACTAAAAATAAAGCTGATAAAAGAGGAGGGAGTTGACTTTGTCGTTCCGCTGACATTTACGAAAGAAATAGCCGGCATTAGCGCATCCGATTTTATTTCTTTATTGCAAAAACACCTGAAAATGCAGGGGTTAATCGTAGGCCCCGACTTTGCGCTCGGCAATGAGCGTCAAGGAGACATTTCATTTCTCCGAAATCTCGCACAATCGATGAACTTCGAGTTTTCGGTAATTCCGCCATTTAAAAACAGTGTCGGCATAATCAGCAGCACCGCTATCAGAAATGCCCTGTCTGCCGGCGACATGGTAAAAGCCTCTCATCTTCTGGGACGTTACTTCAGCATAGAAGGCGAGGTTGTCCAGGGAACCGGCACCGGAAAGAAAATCGGATTCCCTACCGCTAACCTTTATGTCGATAGCGAACAGGCTTTGCCACTGGAAGGCATATATGCCACCCGAACCCTTCTTGACGGGCAATGTTATAATTCCGTTACGTTTATAGGGAAACGTGTTACCTTTGGAGATACCAAAAGGACTATTGAAACTCATCTGATCGATTATAACGGAGACCTGTATCATAAAAACCTTAAAATTGATATAATCTACAGGTTACGCAGTGAAATAAAATTCGATAGTGCGGACGAACTGGCAGAACAAATAAGAAGAGACGCCGCAGCGGCAAAAGACTATCTAAATAATCTGAACAGGAAATAATAATATGCAAAAATTATCTGAAGCGGACATTAAAAGACTGTTAAAAAGAGGCGTATCCGAGGTAATAGTCGAAGACGAATTGGTATCGGCGTTAAAAGCTGGAAAACCGCTAAGATTAAAAGAAGGGTTCGACCCCAGTTTTCCGGATATACACCTGGGACATATGGTCGGGCTCAAAAAATTACGCGAATTCCAGGAGATGGGGCATCAGGTAGTGCTTATTGTCGGAGACTGGACTGCCCAAATCGGAGACCCGAGCGGAGCCTCCGTAACCCGCCCGATGCTGACAGCGGAACAGGTTAAAATAAATGCCAAAACCTATATGGAACAATTCTTCAAAATTGTAGATAAGGATAGAACAGAGGTTCGCTGGCAAAGTGAATGGTTCGGCAAATTCGACCTTGCCGATGTTATCAAACTTACCAGCAAATTCACCATCGCTCAGATTCTTGCCCGCGATGATTTCAGCAAGAGATATAATGCCAACCAGCCGATTACGATAACAGAATTCCTGTATCCCCTTTTACAGGCGTATGATTCGGTTGCCATCAATGCCGATGTGGAATTCGGCGGCACCGACCAGAAATTCAACCTCTTGGTAGGCCGTGAACTGCAAACAATGCTCGGACAAAGATCTCAACAGGTTTTAATGGTTCCGTTGCTGGTGGGAACGGACGGAGCGCACAAAATGAGCAAGAGCCTCGGTAATTACATAGGAGTTACCGAATCTCCGGAAAATATGTTCGGCAAGGTCATGTCCATACCGGACAGCATAATTATGAACTACTTCGAGTTGATTACCGATGTTTCCGATGATGAACTTAACGAATTTAGAAGATTGCTGGACAAAAGCGAAATAAATCCGATGGAGCTCAAGAAAAGGCTGGGAAGAGAGATTGTAACCAAACTGCACGATAGAGAGGCTGCAATCGAAGCGGAAGCGCATTTTGCCAGGGTTGTTCAGAACAAGGAAATACCTGATGAAATCGAGGAACACTGCTATAACCTTAACAGCGAAGTTGATTTAAAAGACCTGCTCACAGTTATAAAGGTGGCTAAAAGCCGCAGCGATGCCGGCAGGTTAATAGAACAGGGTGCTGTCAGTTTAAATGGACAAACGGTTACCGTTAACGTTATAAAAATTATAAGCGGTTCTATTATCAAAGTGGGTAAAAGACGCTTTGCTAAAATATATAATTCGGATATAATTAAATAACTTTTATACTAAATTAAAGAAGTGTTTTCAAAGGAGTTAAAAATATGACTAATCTACGTATCCCCGGACCTACACCCTGCCCGGATGTTATCCTCAAAGAGATGAGCCGGCAAATGATAAATCACAGGGGACCTGAATTTGCCCAGATCCTAAATGGTGTAACCTCTAATCTTAAAAAAGTGTTTCAAACAAATAACGAGATAATTACCCTTACCTCATCGGGAACCGGCGGCCTGGAAGCAGCAGTAGTTAATATGCTTTCCCCCGGAGATAAAGTACTCGCTATTTCCATCGGCGTTTTCGGCGACCGTTTTGCCAAGATTGCCAATACATACGGAGCCGAGGTTATTCCCTTAAATTTCGAATGGGGAAAAGCGGCCGATCCTGAAACCGTTCGCAAAGCGCTAAGTGATAACCCGGCTGTCAAAGCAGTGCTGGTTACCCACAACGAAACATCTACAGGCGTTACTAACGACCTTGCTCCAATCTGTGATGTTATAAAAGAATTCGATAAATTGATTTTGGTAGATGCCGTTAGCAGTATGAGCTCAATTAACTTTCCGGTAGACGAGTGGGGTTGCGACGTGGTTGTTTCCGGTTCCCAAAAGGGCTGGATGGTACCACCCGGTCTGGCTATGCTTTCGGTAAGCGAAAAGGCGTGGAAAGCCAATGCCGAAGCTAAAATGCCCCGTTTTTATTTCGATATAGCCAAAGCAAAAAGCAACCTTGAAAAAGGACAAACGCCCTGGACTCCGGCTATTTCAGTTGTTTTTGCCATGGAAAAAGCCCTGCAGATGATGCTGGAAGAGGGTATTGAAAATATATTTGCCCGCCATATCCGTATTGCCGATATGACCAGGAAAGGCATCAAGGAACTCGGATTGCCGCTGTTTGCGGATGAGAAATACGCTTCCAATACCGTAACTTCAATTCTGGCGCCCGAGGGGCTGGATGTTAAATTATTAACGAAGACGCTGCGTGAACAACATGATATAGTACTCGGCGGCGGACAATTGCATTTAGCGGGGAAAATATTCCGCATCGGGCATCTCGGTTATGTTACAGAAGATGATATTAAAGAAGTATTAAACAAATTGAAAGTAGTCTTACCACAGGCCGGTTTTGAGGTGAAAAAATAAAATGAAAGTATTAGTTGCCGACCCCATAGCCCAGGAAGGGATAGATTTACTGAGCAAGTATGCCCAGGTAGATGTGAAAACAAAGCAAAGCCCTGAAGACATAATCCCCATAATCGGAGATTATGACGCACTAATCGTGCGCAGCCAGACTCAGGTTACGGCAGATATTATTGCTGCCGGAAAAAACCTGCAAATTATCGGACGCGCCGGTGTCGGGGTCGACAATATCGATACTAACGCCGCCAGCCAGCGTGGCATTATCGTCGTTAACGCCCCTACCGGCAATACTGTATCCGCCGCAGAACATGCCGTTGCCTTAATGCTTGCCATGGCACGTAATATACCGCAGGCTAACACCTCATTGAAATCCGGCAAATGGCAGAGAGCCGAATTTATGGGAATAGAAGTAAAAGGGAAAACACTGGGCATCGTGGGGCTTGGTAATGTCGGTTCTGAAGTAGCCAGGCGCGCACGCGGCCTGGAAATGAAACTTATCGGGTACGACCCTATTATATCATCCGAAAGGGCAGCCAATCTTCAGGTAGAACTGGTTCCTCTGGCACAACTTATTAAAGAATCCGATTTTATTACTTTACATATCCCTCTTACCGAATCTACCAAAAACATAATCGGGGAAAAGGAACTGGCTACCGTTAAACCCAATGTACGCATAATCAATACCGCCCGCGGTGGTCTTATAAATAACGATGCGCTGGTGAAAGCTGTCAAGGAAAAGAGAGTTGCCGGCGCAGCAATAGATGTTTTCGAAAATGAACCCTGTACAGAAAGCCCGCTTTTTGAATGCGATAAAATTATAGTAACTCCACACCTGGGCGCTTCTACAACTGAAGCTCAGACACTGGCTACTACCGAGGTGGTTCAGCAGATTATCGATGTATTCAACGGCCAGCCTGCCAGATATGCCGTCAATGCTCCTTTTATAAAGGCAGAAGCAATGCCTTTCCTTGCTCCGTTCCTTGAAGTATGTACTACCATCGGTAACGTGGCAAGCTACCTGGGCGAAGGACAAATGACCGGTCTTCATATTAAATATCAGGGTGAAATATCCAGCTATGATACCAATGCTTTAAAGGCAGCGATACTGGGCGGTGTTCTCAACCGGTTGACGGAAGAAAGAGTCAATGTTGTTAACGCCAATATTATTGCTTCCCGTCGCGGCATTAAAGTAATCGAGCAAAAAGAAACCACTTGTGAAAATTACGCCAACCTGATAACTCTCGAGATTACCACCAGCAATGAATCAATTACCATTGCAGGCACTGTGCTGCGTGGGGAAACCCACGTCGTCAGAGTAAATGACTATTGGATAGATATTATTCCAACCGGCGGCTACTTCCTGTTCAGCGACCACCGCGACCGACCGGGCCTTATTGGAGCTGTCGGCAAGATTGCCGGCGACGGGGATGTCAATATCAGCTATATGCATTTAAGTCGCTTAAAACCCAGGGGACAGGCTCTTATGATACTGGCACTGGATGCCCCGTTCTCGAAAGAGCAAATAGATAATATATTAGCCTTGCCCGATGTCTACAGCGCTAAAGTAGTCAAGATATAATATATATGAAAATCGGTATTTTAGCCCTTCAAGGGGCTTTCATAGAACATGCTCGAGTTCTGGATAGACTTGGTATCGAGAGCGAACAGGTACGTAAGCCCGCCGAACTGGAAGGTTTGGACGGGCTTATTATTCCCGGCGGCGAAAGCACCACCATGCTCAATCTGGCAAATAACTACGACCTTATCGAGCCGCTTCGCAGACTGGGATTCGACGGCTTCCCTATGATGGGTACCTGCGCCGGAATGATTCTGCTGGCAAAAACAGTCACCAACTCGAATGTCGAAACACTCGGCTTGATGGATATTAAAGTAAGGCGTAACGCCTTCGGCAGGCAGCCGGACAGTTTCGAAACCGACCTCGATATAAAAGCTCTGGGAGACAAACCTTTCCATTCGGTATTCATCCGCGCCCCTTTAATCGAGGAAGCGGAAGAAAATGTTGAAATTCTCGCTAAACTGGAGAACGGCACCATCGTCACTGTAAGGCAGGGAAATATGCTGGGAATGTCCTTCCACCCGGAACTGACAGATGATAGCCGTATGCATGAGTATTTCTCGAAGATTGTTTCGGGAAAGTCTTTAACCTGTTAAATCCCTCTCAATCTCCCTTTGCTAAAGGAAGAAATGACCATTATGTTAAGTATTTTTTTGATATCACCAGGAAAAGTACTTCTCGATTAATCTATATTATTTTATGTTAAAAAGATATCGTATTCTTCCACTTTGGAAAAGGGGAATCAAAGGGGATTTGACTCGGATATTAAAACCTCATCCGCACAAGCCGAACCCCAGTAATAAAAACAACCTGTCATGCTGAATTCGTGAGGGACGAATGAAGCATCCGGGGCGGTGGAGATACTAACGAATTACTCCACCCCGGATTCTTCGACCATCCCTTATGGCCTCCAGAATGACAGATAAAGGAACTGCCACTCGGCCTATTCGGGAAAGATTGCTTCGTCCGCCTGCGGCGTCCTCGCAAAGACACTCTTAAGGGTTTACACCAGGTGATTCACGATCAAACCGCTCGGTAGCTTGGGATAAAAATAGGTGGATTTGCGCGGCATCCGGTCTCTGGAATCGGCAATATCCTTAATGGTCTGACCTTTGACCATATTGGTAATAATCGCCAGTTGGCATTCTCCGTTTAAGGCTCTGCTGACCGCCTCTGCTCTATCGTGAGTATACGCAATGCGCTTTTCGTCGTCGCTCTGCATACCCAGTATCTTCTCCAGTATGACATGGTCGACAATACTGACATCCATCTTCTTATAGACATCAGAACGTTCT
Source organism: Dehalococcoidales bacterium (assembly GCA_028707255.1). Classification (GTDB taxonomy): domain Bacteria; phylum Chloroflexota; class Dehalococcoidia; order Dehalococcoidales; family UBA5627; genus UBA5627. The sequence goes on along the minus strand of JAQTUQ010000003.1, from coordinate 30,393 downwards.
ACCGGCATAATAGCGGCCGCGGCATCAATATCCTTTAATGTCAGGATAGATAATATCCCCGGTTTTAATCCTACCACGTTCAATTTGATACTCGCTTCGTCCGCAGTTATACTGTCAACCTGCTGCCAAACATCCGGGGCATCAAAGGATAACTCTTCAATATCAAAATATGCTTTCAGTTTTTCTTCGAGATTAGCGGTTACTTCTGTTTCCAGCCCGGACAATAAGCGGTGAGTCGGGAAAATGATAAGGTTCGGGTCATCCATATCCAAAAGAGTCATCATAACAAAATTGTAGGCGGCATCGGCATTAGCGTCTTTATCGCAGGCGTTTCGTTCTTTCTTATAAATCAATGCGCTTTCGTAGCGATGATGTCCATCGGCAACATACAGGGGCTTATCATTAAAATAATCGCAAAATTCTTTTACCGACTGCGGTTCTGTTATCGTCCAAACTTTATGTCTTTCTCCATCCAGTTCTCTTGTAGCTATCAATGACTTCCCGCTATCCATTCTTTTTAAAAAGGACGATATTTTCAGGTCTTTATCTTCATACATGGACATAACCGAACTGGTATTGGCATTCAACGCCCATAGAAGATTGATTCTATCCTTCTTGGGGCCTTTGAAGGTATTTTCGTGCGGACGTACGATATTTTTGTCCCAGTCCTCCAGCCTTACCCTGACAATCAGCGAACGCCTTTTGTATTCATCTCCATCCAGATAAAAGAACTGGTCGTGTACGTAAATAGCCGGTACATTATCCGTAACCAGCACATTCTTTCCCAGCCATTCTTCAAAGATAGCCGCCGAACGGGTATACCTGTTATTCGTATCGGAATCGTCCGTTTGCAGGCGGTTATACTCGATGCGGATGAAGTTATAAGCATTGCGGTTGTGCAAATCCTCATCCATCTGGGGGGAAATTATATCGTAAGGGGGGCAAATAACCCCGGATATATCACCGACTACCTCTTTGTTGTAATGCACTCCGCGAAAAGGTCTGATTTCAGCCATTTAGTTCGTTTTTCTCCATATCTAATCTAATATTATTTTAAAAGCCCTAAAAATTCGCTTTCAGAAATTATTTTAATCCCCATTTCCCTTGCCCTGTCCAGCTTGGAACCGGGGTCTGCGCCCGCAACCAGGTAATCGGTCTTGCGGGTTACATCGCCTTTTGCCGCTCCGCCAAGCTGTTTTATCTTTTCCTCTGCCAGGGGACGGGACATGCTTTCCAGTTTACCGGTAATTACAAACTCCATACCAGCCAGCGGCTTATTCCCTGTTTGCTTATTTTCCATGCTCATCGTTACCCCGGCATCTTTCAGCTTTTGAATTATCTCCCTGTTCTTTGGATTTCCAAGATAAGCGATGATGCTGTCCGAGATTTTAACCCCTATCGTCGGAATGGCGTCTATCTCATCTTTAGAGGCTGCTTCCAAACTATCGATGCTGCCGAATTCATCTGCCAGGATGCCGGCCATTTCTTCTCCGGCATGGCGGATTCCCAGCGCAAAAATGAGATTGGCAAGCGGACGCTTCTTGCTGTTTTCAATCGCCTCCAGCATATTATCTATGCTCTTTTCGCCCATTCTCTCGATATTTAATAATTCATCCCTTTTATTCCTTAATGTATATAAATCGGCAAAATCGCCTATCAACCCTTCCTTGTAGAGGATGACGCTCATTTTCTCGCCGACGCCGCGGATATCCATTGCGCCCCTCGATGCGAAGTGCTCTATTTTCAATATAGCCTGCGCCGGACAGGCCGCGTCCGGGCAATAATACATTACTTCCCCTTCCGGTTTGTATATGCGGCTGCCGCATTCGGGACAGACACCGTTAACTTTGGCAGGCAAATTAAAGGCAACTGACAGAGCAGGGCGCTTTGCAAGCACCGGCCCGACTATCTGCGGTATTACATCCCCGGCTCTTTGAATGATAACGGTATCACCCTCGCGGATATCTTTCCTGCGGATATCATCTTCGTTATGTAATGTCGCCTGCTTGATGGTTACTCCACCTACCGATACCGGTTCGAGCACGGCATAGGGATTCAATGTCCCCGTCCTGCCGACGCTGATACGGATTTCCTTCAAGAGCGTATTGGCCTGCATCGCCGGGAACTTGTAGGCAATCGCCCATCTCGGCTCCCGCCCGACATCCCCCAGCCGCTCCTGCAATTCTATTCTGTCTATCTTGGCAACGATACCGTCGGCATCGTACGGCAGGCTATCCCTTTTATCTTTCCATTCGTTGCGATACGCTTCTACCTGCTCGATAGTGTCTGCCGAAAGATTATTCGGATTAATTTTAAAACCGAGCGATTTCATATAATTAAGGGATTCCGAATGTGTTTCCGGGAATTTGGCTCCCTCAAGACGCGCCAATGTATAAATATAGATATCCAGCGGACGCGTGGCCGTTATCGTCGAATCAAGCTGGCGTAAAGAACCGGCAGCGGCGTTGCGCGGATTGGCAAAAAGGGGCTGGCCTTCGGCAGCCCTTTCTTTATTCAACTTATTGAAACCGGCATGCGGCAGGAAAACCTCGCCCCTGACTTCAATCAGAGACGGCGCTCCTTTTGGCAAAGTTAATGGAATGCTTTTAATCGTTTTCAGGTTCTGCGTGATATTTTCACCCCTGTACCCGTCGCCGCGTGTCGCTCCGACTGTAAATCTGCCGTCGATGTAGGTTAAAGCTACCGATAGTCCGTCCATCTTGTGCTCGCACACAAATGTGGGTTTCTGACCGTCGAGCAATTTTAAGGTGCGTTTGTACCATGCCTCCAGTTCCTCGTTTGAAAAGACGTTTGCCAGCGATAAAAGTGGTACTTGATGTTCGACTACCCCGAAAGCCTCCAGGGGAGGAGCCCCCACTCTTTGCGTCGGGGATTCGGGTGTTAAATACTGCGGAAATTCTTCTTCGAGACGCCGCAGTTTTTGCATCAGGGAATCGTAGTCGGCATCGCTTATTTCAGGGCTATCCAGCACGTAATACAGGTAATTGTGCCGGTTAATTTCCGCCCTCAAATCCTCGATTTCAGATTGAACATCATCGGTTTTCATATATGTATAGAGTATATCAGATTATACGGAGTTGATTAAATAAAGCGCAGGTATTATTCTATTACCTGATGAAATTAATTATCGGCTTGGGGAATCCGGGACAGGGGTATTCGAAATCCCGTCATAATATCGGCTTCATGTGCTTAAAACACTTTGCGCATGAGCATTCTATTAATTTCGATAAAAAACAGGCCGATGCCAGAACCGGACGCGGTACGGTGGAAGGAACCGAGGTCGTCCTGGCTAAACCGCAAACATATATGAATCTCAGCGGACAATCGGTAAACCGCCTGATGCATAAATTCAAATTGAAACCATCCGATATTATCGTCATCCACGACGATATGGACCTGCCGCTCGGAAAAGTGCGCATCAGGGCCGGCGGAAGTTCGGGGGGACATAAAGGAATCGATTCTATTATCCGGGATATAGGCACGCGCGATTTTGTCAGGATTAAAGTAGGCATCGGACGGCCGGAAAAGGATACCGATGATAACTATTACGATGATGACATAGTCGATTTTGTCCTGAATAGTTTCAGTCCCGAGGAAAAGAAACTGATCGAGCCGTCCATAGAGAAAGTCAGCGACGCTATTCTATGCCTGCTTACCGAAGAAGTAGAAACGGCTATGAACAAGTTTAATTAACTAGACGTTTGAATTAATCCGATATTAATTGCCATATTCGATAAACTCACGATGTCCACATTTTCATGCTTATATAAAAATATAGGTTAAAAAATGCATGAAAAGAAAATTGATTTTTAAATTATTATAAATATACTAAATAAATATTGACTTTGAATTAATAGAGTATTAATATTCCTTTAAAATACTTTACTATTCAGTATAAGGTAAATAATAAATGCTCAAAGATAGCAGTTTAACTCGACAAGAGATGATTTATTACCTTGATGACAGGATGAATAAAACATATTCTCAGCTTTATGAAACACAAGAACTTGAACCTGATACATCACTAATTAAAACTTATTTGTTAGAAGCTCATCTTAATGAGAATGCATCATATGAAACTCTACAAGAATTTTTATACAGCATTTCACAAGGTTATTTACGTCAAAAACATAACTTAAAAATAGAATCAAGTTATGATGACCCCACCTTATTCCAATTGACTGCATTCTATAATAAAGAAGCAATAAAAATATTTCTTGATGCTAGCAATCCTAGATTCTGGATTCTTCATTCAACCAATATGAGTATCAGCCTTGATTGGTTTATTGACCGCCTAATAAAAGAACATCAACATATTGACCGTACTTGGTTTTGGCCAGAAATTTTATATAGATTAAGTAAAAAAGGAGTATTTAAAGGTCTCGGTTTAGATTATGACTACCGACCTATTGTAGATGAAAATTCTGAATTAACAAATTCCGTTGAATATCTTAAAATGCAACTATGGGGAACTGCTGCAAAAGATGTATATAACATCCTCAATGAACAGTTTCCCTTTTCTACTACATTATCAAAAGTAAAGATTAAACATTGGTTATCTTCTCAGGAGTCAAATGATTTTACAATTGATGATTTCAAATATGATGGTAAAGTCACTGCCCGCGGAACATCTTTTATGAGTCATTTGTCTCTTATTTCAAATACTTATACCGAATACATATCAACAATACACAATATAGAGCAGAACTATTCTATAAAAGTTAACAGCATTAATGAAAATGTTAATATAGGTGGAAAAGCTTTAAATTTTTATTTTCCTAAACCAATTGATAACTTGGACAGATTTTGTAATAGACTTTTTTCTGCCTCACTACCATTCCGTCTCTGGGGATGTCCTATAAAGTTAGGAGAATATGTTTATCGAGTAACGGCTATTGACCTCCATGTTAATTGTAGAATAGATTTTGAAATCACTCCAGAATTTATGCGTGTTTATCTTCCATATTCCTCATGTGGTAATACCGTAGTACGCTTATATACAAACCTTAAACACCACTTCAATTCTCAAATTACTTTTAAAGAGGAGGGGAGTGATGGCATTTTCTAATTTTAATCTTCAAATGCTCAACCTTTGGATTGGGCTGTGTAGAGCAGAAGCTGGCTTACCTACTATCATTAGAGACTTGGGATATAAGCCAGAGTGGATTGAATTAGGTTTTCCGAATTCGCAAAAGCACGTCGTTAAACCAGAGCTAATTATATCATCAATAATACAACAACATAGTATTCTGTTTGAGTGGAAAGAAGGCAATAATACAGATAATGACCAATTAAAACGATACTCAGAAATAACATCCATGGACATTAAAGCATTTCTTTCATCAGCAGTAACTGATTTTCATGATATATGTATAATAGGATTATCAAGTAACGAATCTCGTATTTTAATTGGAATTAATCAAGGGCAATACACTTTTCCAGTATTATTAGTTGATGATGACGGGCTGGAGTTAAAATTAAATAGTTTTTGCATACCTGAACTAAATGATGCTTTTTCACCTAAAATGTATATTTCACAAGCACTTATTCCAACCCAATTAATTCCATTTGATATCAATTCAAAAGATTGGGAAATTGCAGAAAGGATTATTGTTCAAGTCATCACATATATATTCAATAATAAAACGTTTTTCACAGTCGATGAAGTGCTTAAAGATAGCGCACCTATCTGGCATTCTTTTTGCTCACCCCAAGAAAAAAAGCATATTCGCACAATAGCAATACAAGTTATCGAATTAGCAAGCCAAAACGAATTTCAAGGATACTTTCAACGCAACAAAGTTAGACCAAGTATAAATCAATCGCCAACATGGGATATTATATGCACTCCATATAAAATGCCTTTAGATAAACGTTCTAAAGAATACCATAAATTAAAAAGTTTATTTGCTAATTTCTTAGAAGAGTTAAAAACGAATGGTAATAAAACAAGACAACTTTCGTACTTAATTGATTATTAAAATATTATTTCTATGCATAGTGCTAGAATAATCTCCAATATGCAAAGCAACCTTCCGATTAATAATAGTAACTCTCAGTTTTTAAAAATGTTAGTATTAAGCTAAACAACTATACAAGACAGTTGCTTAGCTTATTAAAAGGCAAAGAACAAAAATAAACTCTTTTAGCGAAAACCGCCTTTGCCAACCTCTCGATTCGAATGTTATAATCCGATTGTTTCAGAAAATGGCAGCTAAAAATAAATTCATAGCAGTTATCGGTAATTCCAAGGCTTCGGCGCAGGAAATCAAACTGGCCGAGGAGATAGGCCGTGAAATAGCCAAAAGCGGCTCTATTCTGGTTTGCGGCGGTCTGGACGGAGTTATGGAAGCTGCCTGCCGCGGCGCTGTTTCCGAAGGCGGGCTTACCGTCGGGATCCTCCCCGGAACCGACAGAAAAGATGCCAACCAATACGTTAAGATACCAATCGTTACCGGTATCGGTTACGCCAGGAATATAATCGTCGTCAAATCGGCGCAGGCGGTTATTGCCGTCGGCGGCGGATACGGTACGCTGACGGAAATCGGATACGCCTTGAAAAACGGCATCCCGGTAATCGGGCTGGGCACATGGAAACTGTCAAATAAAGAGAAAACCGACGATGCCATAATCCGCGTTGATAATGCTGCGGATGCAGTTGCTATAGCGCTGGATATGATTTCGGATTAAAATATAAGAGCGATTCGGAGGGTTTGTAAATTGTCCACTATAAAAAGCCTGAAAGCCAGGGAAATTCTCGATTCCAGGGGAAACCCCACACTTGAAGTCGAAGCCAGACTTGCCGACGGAACTGTAAGTTGCGCCGCTGTCCCCTCGGGAGCCAGTACCGGCAAATACGAAGCGGTAGAATTGCGTGACGGAGATAAAAACAGGTATAAGGGACTGGGAGTTTTAAAAGCGGTTTCCAATGTAAACGACATCATCGCCCCGGCTGTTACAGGCATGCCTGCACCCAACCAGAAAGCCATCGACAATAAATTAATAGAGCTTGACGGCACGGAAAATAAATCCAACCTGGGAGCCAATGCCATACTCGGAGTATCGCTGGCGGTGGCTCACGCGGCAGCCGATTACCTGAAAACCCCGCTATACCAGTATCTTGGTAATGAAGAAATATATAAATTGCCGGTTCCCATGCTGAATATCTTAAACGGCGGCAAACACGCCTCCAACTCAACAGACTTGCAGGAGTTTATGGTAGTGCCCGCCGGAGCGGACAGCTTTGCTACTGCCCTGCAGATGGGCGCCGAAGTTTACCACAGCCTTAAATCGGTGTTAAAGAGCAAGGGGCTGAATACCAATGTCGGCGATGAGGGCGGTTTCGCTCCCTCCCTGTCATCAAACGACCAGGCCGTCGAGTTGATAATTCAGGCTATCGAAAAAGCCGGTTATCAACCCGGCAAGGATTGCTTTATTGCCCTCGACCCGGCTTCAAGCGAGTATTACGAGAACGGGAAATATCATCTTGAGCGCGAAGGCAAGACCTTAACAAGCAGCGAGATGGTTGATTTTTATGTAAAATGGATTAACTCCTACCCCATTATCAGCATCGAAGACGGCATGGCGGAAGACGATTGGGAAGGATGGCAGTTGCTGACTGAGAAAATCGGAGACAGGGTCCAACTGGTTGGCGACGACCTCTATGTTACCAATATCAACAGGCTGTCAAAAGGAATAGAAATAAAAGCGTCTAATTCCATCCTGATAAAGTTAAATCAAATCGGTACGCTTACCGAGACCATTGCGGCTATCGAGATGGCGCACAACGCCGGATGGACGGCGGTAGTCAGCCACCGCTCGGGAGAAACAGAGGATACCACCATTGCCGACCTGGCAGCCGGATTGTGTACCGGGCAGATAAAGACCGGAGCGCCCTGCCGTTCGGAGCGTAACGCCAAATACAACCGGCTGCTAAAAATCGAAGCCGAACTGGGAAATAAAGCGCTATTTGCGGGAAAACAGGCTTTTTCGAACCTTAAATGATATAAATGAATGAAGAGCTGAAACAGACTTTCCGGCAACCCCCCAAATGGCTCTGCCACAAGCTGCAGTGCTTCGCTGAGTATATTAAGTTATACACAGATAGAAACAGGGACCGTTTTTATCTGGATATCTTTGCCGGCAGCTCTTTTTTTCCCTGCAAAACGGATAATTGCAATATCGAAGGCAGCGAAATATCCGCCCTGAAAAGCAAATTTCGTAAATGTATCTTTATAGTGAACAATCCGGAAGAAGCCGCATTACTCGGTGAAGCGACAGTTGAATTTAAAGACAGGAGCCGTATTATTACCGGTAATTGTATCAACGATAATATATTGAGGCAGGCCTTTGATTGCATACCGCGCTCGAAGTCTTCGCTTGTGCTTGTCGATCCTGCCGGTTATACGAAACTGCGCTGGACAACAATTAAAAAGCTGGCTTCCCACGGAACTGACTGGAAAGGCCATAAAACAGACCTGTTAATATTCTTTCCGCTGGAAATGGCCATATTGAGAAATCTGACCAGGTATGACTGCGAATCGTCTATCGACCGGCTTTACGGCAATACAGATTGGCGAAGCATCAGGCAGGACAGGCTCGAAAATAAAATCGACCACGGTCAGGCCGGAAAGGAATTGATAGAACTGTTTAAAAAAAGACTGAAGGAATTGGGATACCGGCATGTAGACGACCTGCAGCCGGCACAATTTTCAAATCCACCCGTCTATCATATAATCCGGGCAAGCGACAGCGCCGGCCATAAAACAGAGCTCGACGATATATGGAACAAGCCGCGATTCCTGCCCTGCGAGCTGTTCTCCAACAACCCCGAAGAGTAATCCTTATGAATAAAATCGGTATTACGACCAACGTTCCCATAGAGGTATTGCTGGCCGGCGGTTATCAGCCGGTCGACCTCAATAATATCTTTATCAGCGACCCCGACCCGGAACGCCTGATAAAGATTGCCGAAAAAGACGGTTTCCCCATCAACTGCTGCGGCTGGATAAAGGGCATCTACGGCGTCTGCATGGAATACGATATCGATACCGTAATGTGCGTCACCAACGGCGATTGCTCCAATACCGTAATGCTGATGGAGGTTTTGAAACACCGGGGACTAAAAACCATCCCCTTTGCCTATCCCGAGCAGCCGGATATAAACGAAATGCAAAAGACCCTTACTAAACTGGCTGCAGAATTGGGGACTACGCTCGAGGCAGCCGAAAATATCAGGAAGCAACTGGAAACCTGCCGCAAACTCGCCGATAGATTGGACACGCTTACATGGAAAGACAATAAAGTCAGCGGCTTTGAAAATCACCTTTGGCTGGTATCGGCTTCCGATTTTAACAGGGACTATGAAGAATATGAAAAGCAGTTAAGCGCCGTGATTGAGAATGCCGAAAAACGCAAGTCCTACCCGGAAAACAGTATTCGGCTGGCATACATCGGAGTACCTTCCGTATACGGCAAGGAACTGTATCGTTTCACGGAAAACGACGGAGCCAGAGTTATTTATAATGAAGTACAGAGGCAGTTCGCCATGACGCAACCGGTAGCATCTCTGGCTGAGCAATACAGTATCTATACTTATCCATACTCTATCACATACAGGATAGAAGACATTAAAAGAGAGCTTGAAAAAAGAAATATAGACGGCATCATACACTACGTTCAGGCTTTCTGTTACCGGGGTATTGGTGGTATTATATTCAAGGATGTCTTTAAATTACCGATGCTGACACTGGAGGGCAACGATAATTTTTACCTCGACCAGCATGTCAGGACGCGTATCGAAGCCTTTATAGATATGCTTAAGCGCAATCCCGGCAGATAGTATATTCCATTAATAAAAAAGGGGGAGAAAAATGACTCGGATAGGAATAAACGGATTCGGCAGAATCGGCAGATTAGTCTTGAGGACGATAAACGAATATCATGCCGGAGATATGGAAGTGGTCGCTGTAAACGACCTGACGGATGCTAAAACGAATGCCCACCTTTTTAAATGGGACAGCACTTACGGGGTTTATAAGGGAGATGTTAGTGCTGAAAACGATATCATATCCGTCGACGGCAAAAACATAAAAGTTCTTTCACAAAAAGACCCGGCCCAGATTCCGTGGTCTGATTACGGAGCGGAAATTATTATCGAATCCACCGGCATATTTACCGATGCCGAAAAAGCCTGCGCTCACAGGCAAGGCAGCGTTAAAAAGGTGATAATATCCGCTCCTGCCAAAAACGAGGACATCACGATTGTGCTGGGCGTAAACGAGGATAAATACGAAGCCGGTAAACACCACATAATTTCCAACGCCTCTTGCACTACCAACTGCCTGGCTCCGGTTGCCAAGGTACTGCACGACAACTTCGGTATAGTTAAAGGTTTGATGACCACAATACACTCATACACCAACGACCAGAGACTGCAGGACATGTACCATAGTGACTTGAGACGCGCCCGCGCCGCCGCCGAAAACATGGTGCCGACCACCACCGGTGCTGCCAAAGCCATTTCGCTGGTTTTACCGGGATTGAAAGGTAAACTGCATGGAATTGCTTTAAGAGTGCCTACTCCCACCGTTTCTATTGTCGACCTGGTAGCAGAGATTGGTAAAGAGGCCAGTGTAGATGATATTAACAATGCCTTTAAAGCAGCTTCGGAAGGCACGCTGAAAGGAATACTCGGTTACAGCGAAGAGCCGCTGGTAAGTTCCGATTTCAAGGGGAATCCTTTAAGCTCGATAGTAGATGCCCCCAATACGATGGTAATAGAAGGCAATATGGTAAAGGTGCTTTCATGGTACGATAACGAATGGGGATATTGCTGCCGCCTGGCAGACCTGGCCGCTTTTATAACTAAAAACGGGTAGAATTCTTTTCTCGCGAATATGAAATTTTTTAGCTCCGCTCCTGTCCTTAATAAGATGGGCGGAGCCAAATCCAAGGCCTGTTTACAGAAAGTACTTAGCCGATTCCCCTTCGATTCTTATGTTAAGATGGTTTATCTTAAAATTACGGTTTGGAGAGCATCATTTCGATCGCTTTACTCCATCCGTCGGGGCCGATTCCCCTGACCTTATAGAGACCGGAGATATTCATACGGCTCCATCTTCTATCCTGCCCCTGAACCAGCATACGGAAATCTGTCTGTGAAAGAAGCGGTAAATCATTTACATTGTTCCCTATTCCAAATGACATCACGTTCCCGTAATTCATCTTGTAAAGCTCAAGCAGTATTTTTACTGCTTTCCCCTTATCATTACCCCCGGTAACTTCATAAAACCTGCCGCCGAATGTGCATAACAGTCCGGCCTTTTTTATCTGGTCGAACACCGCTTCAACGGCTTTTTTACTGCCTTTAATCGTTACAGTTTCGCTGTATTCCCTTTGTTTAGCCAGAGCAGCCATTTTTAGCCCCAGCCCCGTTTCTTTGGCAACTTCTTCGACCGTCATGTCGCCGAAGCTGTTAACAAATAATTCCCCCAGGCTGTTAGACTCAATTTGATGATATGCCTCCTCCAGCGCTTCCTTTAATTTATAACGCAGTTCCTGATAAGCAATACCGAACTCTACAACCATATAGTCGTCAACAATCTTGTCATATGAAAACGGCAGCCTGAAATAATCCTTTGGAATATATATGGCGCCTCCGTTTTCCACAATAAACGGTGCATTAATACCCAGCTCATCACGGTAAACTTCCTGTTCAAACCTGGTTTTCGAGGAACAAAAAACAATCGGAATATCCAATCCCTGCAATTTCCTGATGGCATCGAGCGCCAGCGTGTACGAATAATTTTGGGAATCTAGCAGGGTTCCGTCGAGGTCGGTAACAACTACTTTTTGAGCCGAATCCGATTTTTTACTCCTGTCAACAGCTATCCTGTAAATCGATGTATCAGGCACAACGAATCTCGGCATAATACCCTCTATGTTATCCGCAAACATGGAAAGGTCGATATTCTGCGGAGGCGCAATTAGCTGAATATTGGGAACTTCGTCTCCTTCTTTTATACATTCCATATCTGTCAGTTGCTTTTTAATCATTTCTTTCGTTTTTTCTTCGCACAGAGGACTGTAATATATCACCGAAAGGCTGGGAAGTAGCATTTCCTGTAGCAAATGGTCGCCTCCTTTTTCGGCATGCAGATGGGGATTAATAGATTCGGTCTGGATTACCTCTACACCTTTTTCAAAAATCAGGTCATCGGTTGGTTCCAAAATGCCGCTGAAATTCTCAAGTATGGATATTAGTTCCTGTGTCTCTACAGCATAGCCAGAACCATAGGTTAGCCTCATAGCCAATTCTAGGCTCATGGCATGCTCTCCGGCATTCGCCGTTTTAATTACCTCCGTTTCAAACCTGCCCTTGGTAGAAAGAAGCGCATTTACAAAACGGTTGCTTATCTCCGAAACGCGCCCCCATTTCTTAAAATATAACTCTCCGATAAGCTTCGGTTTATAGCGCCATAAAATACGGACCATGGCATAAGGCGATTCAATCATGCTGAAACCCGAGGCATAATGTTTAACATACTCCATTACGGCACCGGGAATATAATTATCGGTATCTATAAAACCCACATATTCCCTGCCCATAATTCTGGACATTACAATACCTATTATCATCCCTTCGCTTTTGCCGTTACGGATAAGTCCGTCATCGTCGATAATATCCGGGTAGCCGGAAAACGAAAAGGCGTTAGCGAGGTCGGGGTCTTTTTGATGGATAACCAGAGCCTGTCGTTTATTCACATTACAAAACCGGTTTACGATATCCTTCTCGCTTTTAAAATAATCCATGTTACTATTTGATATCACTATCATCAGGCAATCATGCGGAATACCGCTCAGCACACCCTCAAAAACCTTCAGGTCTTCGTTCTTTACAGGTAAAACGATCGCCAGCTTTTGTTCTATTTTTGAACTTGCTTCACGGCTTATACGGCGCGTACCGGCGCTGTCTTTGGAAAGAGCTCCTGCATCCGAACCGGTATCCAGTTCAAGAGCACGACAGACATCATGAATTTTAACCGGACCGATGTGGTCGGCAGGCCTGATAGCTTCAAATCGCATTACACTTCCCTCCTCTCGTTATTCATATAATGGCAGATATACCACCAAAGATAATCTAATATATTATGAGCACCATATATTTTAAAATTCCTGTTATTATAAATATATCCTAATACTAATTATCAATTATCGTTATCCTCACAGACCCCTACTTCTCCCTTTTTAGATGTACCTTTTTGGGTCGGATTGATACTTCGAATACTATAGATGTTGGAGAGATTACAACCGGAGTTTTGATGTGAGCAAATACGGCAGCCAGTGCTGAATAACAATATAATAATTCCTTCTTTTTTGTCAAGATATTGTAAGGGTTTAACCTGTTTCTGAACTTTTGCAGATTTTTCTTTTTCATATTTAAAACGCTTGCTCCATTTTAGATATAGAGAGTTCAAACAGATAAGGGCATCGTTCCTAGTGCAAATCTCCTTATTACTCAAACCCATCTCTGCATACTGTTTGAATAATTTTGTGGTCTACCCTAAAAAGTTTAAAATTCAATGTATTCTTAAAAAATAGTGACAAAATAAGTATTATATTGTATACTGGACTATATTTGTCCGATTTAGTTATTTCATAAATATATTATATAATAGAGGGTTTTATTCTATATATGTCGACGAAATTATCGCTAAGGTAAATACAGAAGATGAACAAGATTGCGCCGGTTCTTTCTTTTTTCAAAAAGCGGGATGATAAGCCTTCCGATAAAGAATTGATAAGGGAAAATCCCTGTATCGATTGTAGCTTATGCCTGGAAGTTTGCGATAAAGGCCTTTGGCCGTCGATTCTTTTAGAAGATATTAAAAACGGCCGCTTTGCCGATAGCAAAAAACACGGTATCGACGAATGTAACGATTGCGGAGACTGTACTACGGAATGCCCGATGAGCATCCCCCTGTTTAAATACCTGAGATTGGGCAAAATCCTGTCCTTTTACAACGGCAATAAAAGCGGCTTAATACCTATTCTGCTCGAACTCCAGTCTAATTTCGGTTACCTGCCGAAAGATATGGTCAGCCATATAGCCCGCTTTCTTAAGTTGCCAGAGGGACACATCCATTCTGTGGCGTCTTTCTACAAATCCCTGCGGCTTACCCCTCCCGGAAGACGGCATGTCTGTATTTGCCGAGGCACCGCCTGCCATATCAGCGGCGCGCCTCAGTTGACAAGAGATACCGAGAAACTGCTGGGAATAAAAGAAGGCGAAACTTCTACAGACAATGAATATACTCTCGACAACGTTGCCTGTGTCGGTTGCTGCGCACTCGCTCCGGTTATTACCGTAAATAGTGAGACTTACGGAAAAATGAATTCGGATAAGGTACAAAAGCTTTTCAAAAAAACGGATACAAAAGACGAAAATCCCGGATAATTTCAGCTGCGTTAGCGGAGGCAAAGAATGATAACGGCAGATTTCAGGGCAAAGGCTGAAAAAGAATGGCAGAAGATAACTAATCCGTCCATCCCTCAGATATTTATAGGCATGGCTACCTGCGGTGAAGCTGCCGGAGCCTTATCCATATATAAATCTATAGAATCGACCCTGATGAAGAATCACATTGAAGCCAGAATTCACAAAACCGGCTGTCTGGGCATGTGTTACTGCGAACCGATGGTCGATATCATTAAACCCGGGCAACCTCGCATCACTTATAGAAATCTTGAACCCGAGACGGCTGCAGAGCTTATCACGGATTACCTGGTAAATAACAATTATCGCACCGACCTGGCACTCGGTGCTTGGGGCGAAGCAATAGACGGCATTCCCAACCTCTTCGAAATCGATTTCCTTAAATATCAGGAACGCACAGCTCTTAAAAATATCGGCGTGATTAATCCTGAGGATATTTCTCAATATATTGCTCGGGGAGGTTATAAGGGATTCGAAAAAGCTTTATGCACCCAGCAGGACGAGATAATAGATGAAGTGGAAAAATCGGGATTACGTGGATTGGGTGGAGCCGGTTTCCCTACCGGGTTCAAGTGGAAGGAATGCCGCAAGACGGAATCTTACCCGAAATATCTGATCTGCAATGCCGATGAAGGAGACCCCGGAGCTTATATGGATAGGTCTCTTCTTGAAAGCGACCCTCATTCTGTTCTCGAAGGAATGCTGATTGCAGCTTATGCCATCGGATGCAGCCGCGGCTTTATATATATCCGCGATGAATACCCCTTGGCTATAAAAAGAGTTAGAACCGCCATTGAACAGATGGGCCAATATGAGTTACTGGGTGAAAATATACTGGATTCGGGTTTTAACTTCGATATCGAAATCAGGGAAGGCGCCGGAGCCTTTGTCTGCGGTGAAGAATCGGCGTTGTTAGCATCTATCGAAGGGAACAGGGGTATGCCGCGGCACCGCCCGCCCTACCCCGCTGAAAGCGGATTATGGGGAAAACCGACCGATATCAATAACGTTAAAACATTGGCCAATATCCCGGCCATTATTACAAACGGCGCAGAGTGGTTTGCCGACCGCGGAACCGGAAGCAGTAAAGGCACGGCAATTTTTGCCCTCACCGGCAAGGTGGCTAACCGCGGCTTAATTGAGGTTCCGATGGGGATTACGCTGCGAAAGATAATTTTCGATATCGGCGGAGGCATCCCGAACGGCAAAGAGTTTAAAGCTGTGCAAACTGGCGGACCTTCGGGGGGATGCTTACCTGCCGAACTGCTCGAACTTCCGATTGCCTTCGATTCATTAGCTGTTGCCGGTTCAATTATGGGTTCCGGAGGCATGGTGGTTTTGGATGAAGATACCTGTATGGTCGATGTGGCACGCTTTTTCCTCGATTTTGCTAAGCAGGAATCCTGCGGACAGTGCATTCCCTGCCGGCTCGGCACAAAACAGATGTTTGATATACTGGATGATATTACTAAAGGAAAGGGCAGGCAAACGGATATCGATATGCTGCTTGAACTCAGCGAATCGGTAGCTCATACCTCGCTTTGCGGACTGGGACGAACTGCCCCCAACCCGGTTTTGACTACTCTGCGCTATTTCCAGAATGAATACGAAGCCCACATCAATCATAAAAGATGCCATGCAAACGTATGCCGATTGCTCGTTGAAGAAGGAAATATCGATGAATAAAATACGCTTTTCTATCAATGGGCAGCAATTTGATGCCGATCAGGGGGCGACCATAATGCAGGTAGCCCTGGAAAATCATATTTATATTCCGCACCTCTGTTACAATGCCGATTTAGTCCCCGGCGGTGTTTGCCGTTTGTGTATGGTTGAAGTTAATAACGAAAAAATTGTGCTGGCTTGCCGCACACTGGCAGAAAACGAAATGATTGTTAAAACCAATACTCCGGAAATAGATGCGGCGATTCGTCCCGTTGTTGAACTCATCATTGCTGATCACCACTTCACCTGTCGTGAATGCCCGGCAAACGGAAAATGCGAGCTTCAAAAAATTATGGCGCATCTACATATCGACAGGCGGAGGATAGATAACTTACGGCCTCCTAAAAACAAACTGCCGCTTGAGACCCTAACCCCTTTTCTTTACTACGACCCCAATAAATGCGTCCGTTGCGGAATATGCGTTCAAACCTGTGAAAAAATATACGGAGCAAGTCATATCTACTTTGTTAATAGGGGATATGAAACAAAAATTGCCTGCTTCGAGAGTGCCGCACATTGCGATTTCTGTATGGAATGCGTTAAAAAATGCCCGGTCGGTGTTTTAATCCCCAAAACGGAATAGACTGCCGTTCGGTTACAAACTATAAGGCTGAGAGTTTAATCCCAGCCTTATAATCTTACTATCGAATATATTTATCCTACCTAACTTAATACCCCGACCGTAAGGTCGTGGGAAGTTTATTAAATTCGCCTTACAATTATTGCAACTAACAGAGCCCCAATTAGTAATGCGATTATCGCTATTACGATGGTTATTGTCCAATTGATAACTTCCTGGGTTATAGTTTGCGTTGTAGTAGTTGTCGATGTCGCAGTCGTTGCGCTTTGCTGTTGTGTAGTAGTTATCGCTGTTGTTTGAAGTTCAGTTTGTGTTACGGTAGCTCCAGCACCGGTTTGTGTTATAGTAACCGGTAGCGTAACTGTTGCCATAGTACCCGGTAGAAGTTGAGTTATGGTCACCTGTGGCATTGTCTGCGTTGTTGTAACTGTTATCGGGTTGTCTGAAATTATTATGGTCGTTGTATTAATTATCGTCGAAATAATGGTGGTCGTTACGATTTCCGCTTCAACTGAAAACAAAGAAAACGATGTAAAGTGTGTTACATAGGCTGTTGCAACGTTATTAAGTGTATCGACAAAAGTTTCGAGAGCGACCCACTCTGCTGCATCAGAATCATAATACATTATAACTAAATTCGTTTCTTCGAAACCACTTGGAATATCCTCGTCATTATAATGAAATTCAAATATTATGTACGGGTCGAATGTTGCACCTTCAGGTTCCCAGTTATATATTAAACCTACGATAGCAGCATCCTCCGGCGGTTCTATACCGTTACCTGTGCTAACATCGATACCGGGCAGCGGTTCACCGAATTCATCGAGAGCAATTGTTCCTTCAGGAATTGTGATGGTAAAACCGCCATCATCGGAAGTAGCTACGATTTCTTCAAGTATTTTGCCATCGGAATCTATATAGTAGTTTACATCATCTCCCAATAGCTCCAGTTCTTCGCTGCTGCCTATCCATGGTTCGTAGTCGACATTATCGGAAATTCCATCGCCGTTACCATCGGGATTGCTTGCATGAGCCGGCCCGCTGGCATCGCCCCACCAGTTGAGAGTGGCATCTATGACGAGGTCATCATCATAGGTATACTCGTTTTCCAGGTAGAACACCCCGGCATTATTATTCCCTGAAATGTTGTTATGGTTTATGCTATTGTTTTCGGCTAAAAGCTGGTTGCCATCAACATGGCTTTTATGATCTATCCACCCGCTCTTCAAGTAAATACCTGCATGTTCACTTGAATTGCCGGTATTGTTACCGGTAATAGTATTTTCTGATACGTTATTGTCATGACTCTTTATATAAATACCTGATCCGACATTATCAGTTATTATGTTTCCTGTAATGGTATTGCCATGCGACTCGTAAAGGTGGATGCCGTTTCCTGAGTTTCCGGATAGAGTATTATCGATTACACTGTTATTGTTACAGCGCTTATCGAGATAAATACCTTCTGCCCCGTTATCGTTACTGGTATTGCCTTCGAAAGTATTTCCGGTAGATGCCATTGCCGTTGCTTCGCCATCATTTGTTCCTGGATTTACAACAACAATGCCCCAGGCAACATTATTGTTAGTCGTATTGTTTCGTATAATATTGTTACTCGATATCGCCAATGCAATGCCGTTAGCAGCATTATTACTGACTGTATTGTTTTCAATTGTACAGCCGGTCACTCCCTGAAGCACTATACCGGCGTGTGCTTGTATATTATTACCTGAACCAGTTACATTGAACCCTTGAAAGGTGACGTTACCGGCTGTAATTAGCACTACCACACCGCTACCACCACCGTCGATGATTGTGTCGCCGGCTCCGGCACCGTTAATAGTGAGGGATTTATCAACCGTAATGTTCTCGTCATACGTCCCCGCCGCCACGTTGATAGTGTCTCCTGCTGTAGCGTCATCGATAGCCGCCTGAATGGAAGCATAGCTGTTATCTCCATTGGTTACAGGAGCAAAGCTTTCCCCACCAGGCGGTGCGGCATTCAGCCATGGCGTATACGTAAAATTGCCATTAGTGTTCGCCTGTATATATTCCACCTGCGAGGCCTGATTGTATGTGCTCTGGTTAACTCCATTCAGCCATACCGACGGACCGCTGGCGCTACCCCACCAGTTGTCGGTAACGTCGTGAGCATCATTGTTATAGAAGATAACCGAGCCATACACATTATTGAGGAATGAGTTATTGTGTGCTGTCAACGCACCGGCGATTTCAATACCACGCCAGCAAGTATCAATGGTATTGCCGGTCACCGTCAACAGCGCATCGTAGGCGCTGATTCCCGACCAGGAATTATCGCTAATGGTATTGTCGGTGATAACCGTCCCGGTACAGCCGGTATCTATCTGAATGCCCTTCCATGAACTGCTGATAGTGTTATTGTTAATGACCATATTGTCGCTGTCAGCACGGCCGTAGATGGCAGCGATGTTTGCATCTCCATTAACGATATTGCTGAAAGTATTATTCTCAATCAGCTTCGTCCCGCTGACATTGCCCATGTTGATGCCGTCGAAGAGCGCGCCGTCAATGGTGTTTCCTGTAATGGTCACATTAACCGGTCCCCAGAATTCCATCGGCCGCGTCGTATTCGTCAGGGTATTATCCGTGATGACCAGGCTGCCGTTGTTGATAGCAATTATTCCGCCGAACGACTGCCCGCTGAACGTGTTGTTGGCAATTGTCGTTGTACCGGTGATGCCGGGAGGCCCGTCGAACTGTACCGCCCGCAAGCCGCCGGTAATGGTATTGTTCTTGATGATATTTCCGCTTCCGGCATCTCCCTGCAGGTGGATTGCATACAAGTTGGCGGAACCGGCAATAGCCATCGTGATAATGTTGCCGTCAGCCGGCAAGTCGCCGCCAATCGTATTATTAGCTGAGCCATTCGCCAGCCCTATACCGACATCGTCCGTTCCGGCCGCCGGCCCATTTATAGTGTTGCCGAAAATGGTATTACCGCTGGCATTATGCAGGCTGATGCCTCTTTTTATATTGTCCGTGAGGGTGTTTCCGCTCACTGTAGTGTCAGTGGCATCACCCAGGTAAATACCATAGAAGCACCCGTTAATCGTGTTGTTGTTTATCTGGACGCCCGTTGAAGTATCCACCATGATACCTACCGCCGCCCATGGCGTGCTGCGGGTAAGACCGCTGACCGTGTTGCCGCTGATGGTACCGGTGGCGCCGTCAAGTATCGAGATGCCGTTTAGCGGTAAGGCGCTACCAGTCAAGGTGTTATCGCTGATAGTGACAACAGGGTCATCCCCAACGCCTGCATCTCCACTTACCGTGATACCGTCGCGGGTATAGTCGATGATAGTATTGTTATCAATAGTGACTCCGGAATCTCCGTAGACACGTATGCCCCAGCTTTCGTATTCTACCTGTTCAAATCCCTGAATCACACAATTGTTGAGGCCGGATTGTGCGCCATTGACGTTGTTAAAAAGCACGCCGACCAGTCCGTCGGTACCCGCCTGCTTTGCCAGTCCGTCGGCGTCGATGGTAAAGCCGTCGATGACCACATCGATGGTGCCGCTTACCGGGTAAGCCGCAATGATATAATCCCAGCTCTTGCCGCCCGCTGCCGCCGTATCAGTCCTGGCCGCGGGCAGTTGGATAACAGCAGAACCGGCGCCGTCACCGACGAGTTGCACACTCCGTTGGATGAGAACCTGCTCGGTATAAGTCCCCGCCGCCACGTTGATGGTATCGCCGGGAGAAGCCGCATTGATGGCTGACTGAATTGTGGCAAAGTGAGTCACATTCCATCCACCAGTTGCTTCCGTGTAGTCATCATCCACATAAATATCCTGGGGAACTGCTGCCCATACATTCAACGCAGCCGTCAAGGCTACACTAATCACAAGCATCAAGACAACAGACAACAACCAGCGTCCGGAAGTTTTAATACATCTTATCATTGTGCTATATCCTCCTTGTTTTCACCCGATTTAACTTTGCACTTATAACCTGCATGACAACTCCCTTGACATCTGCCCGTCCATCAAATACTGCCGCTATCTGTGTACATGCACATTCCCCGTCAGCTTCCATTGGCTGGTTCATTTTTTCGTCAATTAAGTTATAAATGCACTTCTAATATAGTGCGAATATCAACAAGATATAATAGCCTGTGGCAGTGCGGATGTTGCGGAATTATTAAATCTCAGCTCTGAAATGGCAGTTTGTTTTCGGTCTTCGAATTGAAACTTGTAAAGAATGGCTGAAATTCGGCTATTTGCCATCTGCCGGTGGAGACTATAAGAATAATCGTCAGGATAAAAGGTATTACTAAAGTAATGAATGATTAATTTATACTTTATTATAGCGTTTTCTAGTAGCCGGTTATTCTGCTTTTCGAAGCTAAAATAATGTACTAATGCTTCATATTGCAATTGCTACCCCACATTATAATTTATTACCTACATCATAAATAGAAATCTTATGCTTCTATGCTACTAATAAGTGTCGCATACGTTTAATTTATAAAATAATATTACACCCCGAATATCGCCACGTCAACCCTTTTTATACAAATCATTACTATTTTCCTATATCAGTCAGTTAAGAGACTATACCGGTACGGTATATGATGAATTCTTAACGCCTCCTTGACTTAAATAATAATTTACTGTATAAATGTCTATATATGTCCAATAAAGTATATTTTATCTCATTTATGTCTATATTCCTGTGATTTAATTATTATAATAATTGTCAGAGAAAAACTATGTCTTTTAGACCGGATAATGTGCAGATAGTAGTACTGGCGGGCGGTCTGGCTACCAGGCTGGGTGCCTTGACACATAATCGTCCCAAATCAATGTTAAATATTTATGGCAAACCTTTTCTGGAATACCAGTTGGAGATGTTTAGGCAAAATGGATTCGGCAATTTATTAATTTGCCTGGGGCATCTCGGAGAACAAATTGAAAGTTATTTCGGTGATGGAAGCAGGTTTGATGTTGATATAACTTATAGTTATGAAAATGTACCTTTAGGTACGGCAGGCGCGCTTAAGAATGCCGAGCCATTACTGGACGACAGATTCTTTACCATATACGGAGATTCCTACACTTCGCCCGATTTTGCCGCTATTTGGGATTTCTTCCAAGCTAAAAACAAACTGGCGCTTATGACCGTCTATAAAAACAACGACCTCTACGATTCGAGCAATACTGTAATAAGCGGAGATGTGGTTGCTAAGTACAACAAGCGTGAAAAAACTGCCGATATGGCTTACATAGAATACGGGGTAAACCTTTTCCGCAAGGATATGCTATCGAGAATACCGGAGGACTGTTTTTACGAACTGGGAGATGTTTTTACCTCGCTGATAGCGGATAAGGAACTGCTGGCATATGAAGTAAAGGAACGTTTTTATGAAATCGGTTCACCGGCAGGTTTGGAAGATTTTATAACGCTTACAGGAGCAAATAAATGATTTTAGCCAGGGCTCCGATGCGCATTACTCTGGGCGGCGGCGGAACAGATCTGCCATCCTATTATTCCAGATACGGCGGCTTTCTGATTGCCGGAGCTATCGATAAATACTGCAATATAACAGCGCACAAGAGATTCTACGACAGCATACGCCTGAGCTACTCTCAAACAGAAATAGTAGATAATATTTCCGAAATCAAACACCGCATCTTCCGCACGGCTCTGGAGCTCGTGGGTATAAATCACGGTATTGAATTGCATTCTGCCGCAGATGTTCCTTCCGGTTGCGGACTCGGGTCTTCTTCCAGTTTTACCGTAGCCTTGCTTCATGCACTGCATGTATATAACAAAGATTATACCACCCAAAAGAGACTGGCCGAGGAAGCCTGCCATATCGAGATAGACTTGATGGGCGAACCGATAGGCAAGCAGGACCAATATATGGCAGCGCTTGGAGGTCTTACCTGTCTCACTTTTGAAAAAGACGGAACGGTAATCTTTGAACCCCTGCGCATTTCCGCTGACGACGAAGATGAACTTGAAGACCACCTGCTGATGTTTTTTACAGGCAAGGAAAGAAGTGCTTCAGAGATACTTTGCGACCAGGATCAAAAATCCAAAAATGAAGACCCCTCAATCATTGACAATCTGAATCAAATAAAAGATATCGGCTTTCAAACCAGAAAATACCTGGAATCCGGTAATCTGAATATGCTTGGAGAACTGATGAATGTTCACTGGGAGTTAAAAAAGAGACGTTCCGGTAAAATATCCGACCCTCATATCGATGAGTGCTATGAACTTGCCCGCAAAAACGGAGTTATCGGAGGTAAATTAATCGGCGCCGGCGGCGGTGGTTTTCTGCTTTTTTACTGCGAAAACGGATGTAAAAAACGCATTATACAGCAAATGGAAGACGCGGGTCTTAGATGGGAAAAATTCCATTTCGATTTCGATGGCACAAAAATACTGGCAAATACATCAACGAGATATAGATGAATTATACTGATGAACACTTAAAAGAAGCGGCAAAGATAGCCGGATTGCTGGACCGCCTTAGTATCGAAAAAATGGTCGATATTATTTGCGCTATCCGCAAAAAAGGCGGACGCCTCTTTTTCCTAGGCGTCGGTGGCGGCGCCGGCAATGCAACACACGCTGTAAACGACTTCAGAAAAATTGCCGGCATCGAATCGTATTCCCCACTCGATAATATCTCCGAACTTACCGCCCGCATAAACGACGATGGATGGGAGGAGGCTTTTTTAAAATGGCTGAAAGTAAGCCGCTTGAACAGCAACGACGGCATCTTTATTTTTTCTGTTGGTGGCGGCAACGAAGAAAAAGCAATCAGTGTCAATCTGGTTCGCGCTCTCCAATATGCAAAAGAAACAGGAGCCGCTATCCTTGGTATTATCGGCCGTGACGGCGGATATACCGCCAGGGTAGCGGATGGTTATGTAATAATCCCTACTGTCAATCCGGCTTCGGTTACACCTCATACTGAGGCATTTCAGGCTGTTGTCTGGCATCTGATTGTCTCACACCCGAAATTGAAAGCGGCGGAAATGAAATGGGAGTCTGTCAAATAAGGAATTAAACAGTTATGGAAAAGGCCGTATTTCTAGACCGCGACGGGGTGATAAACGAACTCATCTATCACCGGGAACAGGGAATCATAGATTCCCCGTTTACTGTTAGCCAGTTGCGGATTATTGATGGCGTCCCTGAAGCCATACGTATTTTACGTGTTGCCGGTTATAAAGTAATTATAGTCTCAAATCAACCCGGCGTCGCCAAGAAGCATATGTCACAGCAGATTTTCGAAGCAATCCGCCGGCAGCTTATCGATGAGTTGGGTCGTGCAAATACATTTGTGGATGATGAATTTTATTGCCTTCATCATCCGCAGGCAGTTGTACCTGATTTAAAGGTGGTTTGTGATTGCCGTAAACCAAAGCCCGGTCTGATAAAAGAAGCTGCCAGCGAACTGGGTATCGACCTTGAAGCATCATGGATGGTTGGCGACGGGCTTACCGATATACAGGCCGGTAAAAGCGCCGGTTGCCGTACCATACTGATCGGAAAGGAAAAATGCGAACAATGTCATCGTATGGAGCAGGAGAATGCCAAATCTGATTTCATTTGTGAAAACCTGTTGCAGGCGGCATTTTTAATTAAAGATAATACAGCTCTATGAAACAAATTCAGCGGAGGAAGAGATATGGAAATATTCCTGGATTCAGCGAACTTGAACGAAATCAGGAAATGGACGGATATGGGAGTCATCGACGGTGTAACCACCAACCCTTCCATCATGTTAAAGGATGGTGCTTATAATATTGAGACGCATGCCGGGGAAATCGCCAAAATGATATTTCCCCAACCCCTGTCCGTCGAGGTAACCACCAACGACCTCTCCGAAATGGTTTCTCAGGCGCATCAATTCGATTCGTGGGCACAGAACATCGTTATCAAAATCCCGCAAATCAATCAGGACGGTGTTCCCTGCTACGGTGTTATCAAACAACTGGAAGAAAGCGGAATTAAAGTTAATGCCACAGCCGCGCTTTCCATCGGTCAGGTGATGCTGGCGGCCAAAGCCGGAGCGACATATATCAGCATCTTTGCCGGCAGGATTTCCGATGAGGGTGGCGATGCCTCGGGTGTTATTGCCGAATCAGTCGATTGGCTGGAGCGCTGGGATTACAAGAGTAAAATTATTGTCGGCAGCATCCGCTCGGTAGGAGACGTTATCTCCGCTGCTTTAGCCGGCGCTCACATCGTTACCATTCCACCGGCAATGCTTACCAAGATGGCAGACCATCAATATACACGCGAGACTGTCAGGCAATTCATAAATGATGCCAACAAGGCAATCGACATGTTGAACAAGGGATAATAGACAGATTATGAATGTTCAAAAACCGGCAAACTGCCCAGCCATATCGGTAATAATCTGCGCGCTCAATGAAGCGGAGAATCTGCCTCACGTTCTGCCCGGGATTCCCGGATGGGTAGATGAAATACTGCTGGTAGATGGGCATTCCAATGATTCGACCATAGAAGTAGCCAAAACCATTCGTCCTGATTTAAAGGTCATTGCTCAGCCGGGAAAAGGTAAGGGGGATGCCCTAAAATTCGGTTTTAAGAACGCTACGGGCGAGATTGTCGTTACAATGGATGCCGATGGATCTACCGATCCGGCCGACTTACCCAAATATATTGAAGCCTTGATTAACGGTTATGATTTTGCCAAAGGCTCCAGGTTCTTGAATGCTAACCCCAAAATGCCGCTTTATCACAAATTCGGCAACCGGGTTCTTATCAGTACCACCAATATATTATTCGGCACCAGATATACCGATGTATGTTCCGGTTACAATGCCCTGCGAAAAGAAGATTTTCTTAGATTAAACCTGCGTTATGACGGATTTGAAATGGAACAGGAAATGGTTGTCAAAGCTAAAAAAGCCGGCTTAAAGGCGGTTGAAATCCGGCAAATCGATAAAGGACGCATAGGCAATGTCAGTAAGGTATCCAGTTTCAAACAGGGTTTTAAGGATTTTTTTATCATCATAAAGGAACGCTTTTAATTTCCGCATATATGGTGTATCGATTAAATTGATTTAAAAAAGGATTTAACAATAGTGAACAATCCTCTGAAAATAGCCATAGTCGGTATGGGTAAAATGGGCTTGCTGCATACCAGCCTGATTAACAGCATTCCGGGGGCATCGCTGGTTGCTATATATGATAAAAGCACGCTAATGAAAAGATTCCTCGGAAAAGCCGTCAGCAATGTCGTAATTACAGACAAATACGAAATATTTGCCTCTTCCGAATATGATGCCGTTTATGTAACTACCCCTATTCCCAGCCACTACTCTATTGTAAAAGACCTTTATTTAAACGGTATTACCAGGAATGTCTTCGTGGAAAAAACACTGACCTCCGGTTACGAACATTCGAAAAGCTTATGTCAACTGGCAAAAGAGAATAGAGGAATAACCATGGTGGGTTATATGAGCAGATTTGCCGTTACATATCGAAAAGCGCGTCTTCTGTTGCAGAACGGGGGAATCGGTGAAACGCTCAGCTTTAAGGCATATGCCTACGCTTCCGACTTCGCCCCGGGTAACGGCAAAGCATCGACCGTTAAGGGCGGCGCTACCAGGGATCTCGGCGCCCATATCATAGATTTAAGCCTGTGGTTATTCGGCAACCTTGAATTGACAACAGTAGAACATGATAAAGATTTCAAGAACGGTATCGATAACGGCTCCAGTTTTTGCGTAAAAAGCGCCTCCGGCATGCAAGGCGACTATGATATTTCATGGACTAAAGAAGGCTACCGTTTACCCGAATTCGGTCTAATAATCACCGGTTCCGAAGGAACTATATCGGTAAATTCCGACCGGATTAGAATTGAAAAGGATTCAGGGGAATGCAATGAATCTTACAGACAGGATCTCGACGATCGTGTCCCGTTTCTGCTGGCTGCTCCGGAGTATTACCGCGAGAACGAGCTGTTTATCAAGGCAGTAATGGAAGGCGGTAAAGCCGAACCAGATTTTACGGAAGCGGCTAAAGTCGATTACTTGATCGAACAGGTGGAAAAAAGAAAAGGTTAGTTTTAATATGCAAAATCAAAAATTACTTCTGGTAGGCGATAATCCTTTTCACGGGGTCAGCCACCTTTCACAAAGCCGCGCATCCGGCAGGGGCAATCAAATTTCCAATCCTGAATACTGCGCGGAATTAATAGGAGTCGCCGTCGAAAACGGCGCCGACGGTTTTATGTTTTCCGTCAGTGAAATTACACTCGATATTATCAGATCGTTAGCCGATAAAGGTGTCTCCCCGAAACTGTACGCTATCGCACCTGCCGCATCGGATTATGTCAGGCTTGCTTCGCGATTAGGAACACCGGGAATGGCAATACATTTAACCAAACAGATTATTGCTTCGTGCAATCTTAAAGCGGTCTTTTGCGGCTTTAAAGGGGTGGTATTTCAAAACCCGGCGGCTTTAATGAAGGCCTATTTATATTATGAGATATTCAGAATACGTAAAGCAGCAAAGTCCAAGCGAGCCCCCGACTGCTTTTTATTACATGAGATCATAACCGAGATGGCGCTGGCTTTGGAACTCGAATGGCTGTTCAGGTCATTTATCGGCTTCATGCAAAAGATGAAAATCAAACCGGGCTTCGAAACGCGTAATTCACCACAGCTAATCGATTTTTTAACAAAACTGGGAATAGACCTTACAAAAGTGGCAATAGTAGCCCCCTATAACAAGATCGGATTCCAGATGAACCCGTCTAAAGAAGAATGCGAAAAAAAACTGGAAGATATCCCACAAACAGAGGTAATAGCCATGAGCATACTTGCCAGCGGTTATTTAAAATCCGCTGAGGCTATCGAATATATCAACGGGATTTCTCAAATAAAGGGCGTCGTCATCGGCATATCGCGGGAACAGCATGCCAGAGATTTTAAAATATTCAGGGCGGCGATGAACGGCAGTACAAGATGAACACAAACGGCCACTCATCACTTTCGCTGGTAATAACTTCGTACACTACGGAGCGATTGAACGATATATACGAACTGCTGGAATCCATAAAAAAGCAGACATACCAAAATATGGAAACCATTTTTGTGGTCGAGCGTTCGCAGGAATTGTGCGATATGCTCGATACCTTTATAAAAGAAAAACAAATCGACAGTGTCCGCATTGTTTTCAGCCCCCAAAAACTCGGTCTTTCAATGTCGCGAAATCTCGGCATTGAAAATGCCGAAGGGGACATCATCGCTTTTGTGGATGACGATGTGGTGTTATTCCCCGACTGGGCTGAAGAAATGGCACATACATATCATGACGAAACTATAATCGGCGTAACGGGGCCGGGCTATCCCGTCTGGGAAGACAGTAAAATGTCATGGCTTCCGGATGAATTCCAGTGGATTGTCAGTTGTACCGCTTTTACCGGTTGGCAAAGCGCCAGAACCGTGCGTAGCACCTGGGGAATGAACATGTCTTTCAGGAAAGAAGTTTTTAAGGAAAGCCGGTTTTCCCCAAACTTCGGAAATACTAACGGCGGCAAGGAAGCATGGAAAAGCGGCCCTGTCGACGATGCGGAATTTTCGATAAGGGTCAGGATGAAAACAGGAAAACACATCTTATACAATCCGAAAGTACAGGTATATCACAACGTATATAAATACCGTTTGACCTTGAAATTTATAAGGGGACAATGTTACTGGCAGGGATATTCCAAAGCCTTGCTAAAAAAAATGTATCCCGAAGACAACGATACGAGTAATTTAACCCGTGAGCGCAGTGTGTTAGAGCGCATATTATTCAGAATGCTGCCGCTATCGTTAGCAGGTCTCTTTTATAAACCGCTAATATCTTTTAAGCGGATAAAACTCAGTATTTACGCTCTGTTTTTTGTTGCTCTGGGTTATATTTCCTGTTCATGCCCGAAAATGTTCGGTTTTGCAAAAAAATATTTTATCGGCTGATTAAGACATATGAATTTATTACAACCGCATATGAAAGTGTGCCAACCTGATTATATATAAGGATTTAAATAAGGAGGACAAAAGTGTCAAAATACTTACTGACCGGCGGTTCGGGATTTATCGGGAGCCACGTTGTTGAAAGATTGCTAAAGGACGGCAATACGGTTACGGTCTATGATAATCTGGTTACCGGAAACCGGAAATTAATAGAACATTACATCGGAAAGCCGTATTTCAAATTTATCGAAGCGGATATTCTTGATGTTGAAGCATTGAATAAATATATGCCCGGGCATGATATCGTATGGCATCTGGCCGCCAATACGGATATCGTCAAGGGCAATAACGTCACCGATTTCGACCTGAAAAATTGCACCATCGGCACCTATAACGTATTGGAATGCATGCGCAAGTCGGGAATAAAAAATATGATGTTTGCCTCCAGCGCCACCGTTTACGGTGATATGCCGCCCAAACCGCTGGCTGAAACGGATGGCCCGCTGCTTACCATCTCACTCTACGGAGCCGGGAAGTTAGCCTGCGAGGGGATGATATCGGCGTACTGCCACCTGTTCGATATGCATGCCTGTATTTACCGTTTCGGTAATGTGGTCGGCGGACATATGTGGCATGGAGTTATTTACGATTTTATTCAAAAGCTGAAAAACAACCCGAAAAAACTGGAAATACTGGGTGACGGTAAACAGGAAAAGAACTTCTTCATGGTCGAAGATTGCATAGACGGTATGCTGACCGTTTTTGAAAAATCAAAAAAAGACTGCGATGTATTCAATCTCGGCACCGATACCTACAGCACTGTAACAGGTGTCGCCGATATCGTTTGTGAAGAAATGGGGCTGAAAAACGTAAAATACGAATATAGCGGCGGCAGCCGCGGTTGGCGCGGCGACGCCCCATTTGTACATTTCAATATCGATAAGGTAAAACAGCTCGGGTGGACGCCGAAACATACCTCCGATAAAGCAGTGCGAATTGCTGCCCGAAGGCTTTTGGGCAAGGAGTAAAAAACTTGGAAAATGTCTGCGTAATCGGTCTCTGGCATCTCGGTTGCGTCTATTCCGCCTGTTTAGCCGGCTTCGGCTATCAGGTTACCGGTGCGGATGACGATACGGAAAGGGTTAAAAACCTGAATAACGGGGTTCCACCCCTGTTCGAACCGGGTCTGGAAGAATTGATTACCTCCAATATCAGGGCGGGAAGGCTTAACTATACAACCGACTTGGAGAATGCCGTCAGGGATTGTTCATATATAATAATTGCCTTCGATACGCCGGTCGACGATAGTGATGAGGTCGACCTTTCCCCTGTTATGAATACCTGTAAAAAGATTGCCCCTTATCTGAAAGAAGGATGCACGCTCATTATCAGCAGCCAGGTTCCGGTGGAAACCTGCGAAAAAATAAAGTCCATGACTCGAGAACACAATCCATCGCTTGATTTCGATGTCGCCTGTTGCCCCGAAAATCTCCGGCTGGGAAAAGCCATCGCTTATTTTAAAAAACCGGACCGCATAGTCATCGGAGCCGATTCGGATGTTACCTTGGACA
>JAQTUQ010000027.1 GCA_028707255.1 Dehalococcoidales bacterium | reverse complement strand
CGCGTTTTATCTTGCCGTCCAGTATGTAAGAACCGGCCACCCCGCCCTTTTTACCGGCCGAGAATACTTCGCTGACTTCGGCATGTCCGTCAATTACTTCTACATATTCGGGTTCCAGCATGCCTTTGAGCGCCTTTTCGACATCATCGACCATATCATAGATAATCTTGTAGATGCGAATGTCAACACCCTCGGCATCCGCCATACGCTGAGCGCCGATATCTATGCCGGTGTTAAACGCGACCACAAGCCCTTTGGAAGCAACTGCCAGCATAACGTCCGTCTCGGTAACATTGCCGGTTCCGGCATGAACCAGTTTTACCTGAACTTCTTCAGTTTGCAGCCTTTCCAGAGAGTCTTTTATCGGTTCTACGCTTCCCTGGACATCAGCTTTTAATACAATATTCAGTTCTTTTACTTTTCCGGCATTGACCTGGTCTAAAAGATTGGTAAGATTCGCTGCTTTTGCCAGAGCCATAGCTTCTTTACGGTTTTCTTCCGCCAGATGGCGCGCCTGCTTTTCATCAGCAACAACCGTCATGGCATCGCCGACCTGCGGGACCTCATGCAAGCCGAGCACAACCACCGGAGTAGAAGGTTTGGCTTTTCTTACCTGTTTACCGGCATCGTTGAACATGGCACGGACTCGTCCCCAGGTATTACCGATAACAACCATATCCCCAGGCTTTAAAGTCCCGTCATGAACCAGTATGGTTGTCAGCGGACCTTTGTTCTTATCCATTTCAGCTTCTACTACAACACCCTTGGCAGGCAGAGTCGGGTCTGCCCTGAGGTTCTCCATCTCTGCAACCAGAAGCAGGTTTTCCAGAAGTTCCTGGATCCCTTTTTTAGCTTTAGCCGATGTTCCCACGGCAATAACGTCACCACCCCACTCTTCCACCACCAGACCGGCTTCGGCCAGTTGCTGTTTTACAAAATCCGGATTGGCTTCCGGTTTATCGATTTTATTTATAGCCACAACAATGGGCACACCGGCAGCTTTGGCATGGCTTATAGCTTCCAGTGTTTGCGGTTGTACGCCGTCATCGGCAGCAACTACCAGCACCGTAATATCGGTTACCTGAGCCCCTCTGGCTCTCATCGCCGTAAAGGCTTCATGCCCCGGTGTATCGAGGAAAGTAATCTTTTGCTCGTTTATTTCAACCTGGTATGCACCGATATGCTGTGTAATACCGCCCGCCTCGGAATCCATTACATTGGTTTGCCTGATGGCATCCAGCAAACGGGTTTTTCCGTGGTCAACATGTCCCATGATGGTGATTACCGGCGGACGCGGCTTTAAATTCCCTTCCGTAGTTAAAAGTTGCTGCTGCCTTTTTATCTCGCTGATAACGCTGGCAGATTTACGGGTGGTTTGCGCCTTTAACTGCGCTTTATATCCGTAGAAGGCAACTACTTTCTCGGCAACCTCGAAATCGATGACCTGATTGATATTCGCCATAATACCGTTGCGCATCAATTGCTTGATAATATCGACAACAGTTACCTTGAGCATTTCGGACAACTGCCTGACACTGACATTATGGGGTATTTCAACCACCTTTTCGACGGCTTCTTTATTATTCCCCGCATTATTTACGCTCTTGGTATTTTCGCTCTGTTTCTTTATTTCAGCCACTATTCAATCCTCAGTAGTTATTTCCCCGTTCAAGCAATTGCGCTTTATTTTCAGGGGTAAGGGTCATGCGTAAAACACGGTCCAGGTGTCCATGCGTCAATCCTTTTATCCAGCATGCCCTGGACGGGCATAAATAAGCACCCCTCCCATTTTTTTTACCATCTATGTCGACTTCCACGCAACCGTTTTCAAGGTGCACCAGGCGGATTAATTCCCGCTTGGGTTTCACCTCGTGACAGGCGGCGCATGTCCGCATCGGTATATGTTTAGAAGTACTCTTCATCATCCTGGTACGTATTATATCCGCGCTTCTTCTTTTTCAGTTTAATCCCGTCTTCAGCCCCGACTTTGATGTGAACATCCTTCTTTTTCTTTTTCTGCTGTGTCTTGGACTGCGGTTTCGGTTCCGCCGGGGGCAATATATCCTCGGCAAAGCGTATCTCTGGCTTACGCGATTCCCTGCGGCTTACAACAGGAACGGATTTAACCGGAACTTCATATTGTTCGGTTTCCGCAACTACAATCTCTTCCTCCGGCTCCTCTGCAAACTGCTCTTCCAAAAGCCCTTCAGCTACTGGTTCGATTTTCCCTTCTTCAATTACAGGCTCGGGCTCAGGTTCGGTTTTTGACTTTTCTTCCTCGATGAAGGATGATTCGCTCTTAATATCTATGCGCCAGCCGGTAAGTTTTACGGCCAACCTTACATTTTGCCCCTCCTTACCTATAGCCAGAGATAGCTGTTTATCAGGGATGATTACAACTGCCGAATTATCTTCTTCGTGTAAACGTACACCGGACACCTGTGCCGGGCTGATAGCGTTGGTAATAAATTTAGCCGGGTCGGCGCTCCAGTTTACTACATCAATTTTCTCACCGTTAAGCTCATTTACGATATTCTGGATTCTGATACCGCGCAATCCGACACAGCAGCCGACGGCATCTATCCCTTCCTGGCGCGCTGTGACGGCTACTTTACTGCGAAACCCGGCTTCTCTGGCGACGGACTTTATTTCAACCGTGCCATTATAAATTTCAGGGACTTCGATCTCAATTATACGCCTTAACAGGTTCGGATGTGAACGGGATACTATCAACAAAGGCCCGCGGGAGGACTGTGCCACTTCTACCAGGTAAACCTTTAATCTTTGTCCTACCCTATATCTTTCATTGGCAGACTGCTCGGTAGAGGGCATTACCGCTTCAGCCCTTCCCAGGTCTATGAATACCTGCTTCGGCTCGATACGCCTTACCATTCCGGTAATTACTTCCCCCTGTTTATCGGCATACTCCTCGAAGATAGCGCTGTGTTCCGCTTCGTGAAGACGCTGCAGAATTACCTGCTTGGCTGTCTGTGCAGCTATACGTCCGGCATTACTGGGAGTTGCCTCAACAACAATTTCCTCTCCGACGGTAATCCCTTTTTTAACTCTTTTTACCTCATCCAAGGATATTTCGCAACGCGGGTCGGAAACTCTTTCCACCACTGTCTTCTTCGCCCAAACGATTACCCTGCCGTTATTCGGATCGATTTTTACAGTTATATCCTGATTCTGAGCAAAATTGTCTTTCCTGTAAGCCGATACCAGCGCCGACTCAACAGCCCCCAGTACCACCTCCCTGGATAAATTCTTCTCCGCCGAAAGCTGAGTAATAGCGAGTAAAAAATCGCTCTTCATCCCGTAATCAGACCTCCAATATTCCCTTTATTACGGTTACCGTTGTTACTAACAACAAAAAAGTGGGTTTGAACCCACTTCCCACGTTTAATCTCAATTAAATGTAGTATAACACACTGCCGTATATTATGCAATAGCCCTTAAGAGTCCACTTCAAGATTACCTGCCAAGATTAGCTTTACCAAATTCAATACACTTTATACCGTTTCTCCCGGGTCGGTCATTCTGGTACTCAGACTCTTTCGGTTAGCCGTTTAACGTTATCAAGGTCATATCTTTCATTTCCACAGGATATTCCTTTTTTGTTTTAATACAATCTTAAACAGATTGACAAAAAAATGTATATACTATCCAAAAAGTGACCTTAGTAATAACCAGTGTTTACAGAATTAATAATTATTTGTTTAGTCGCATACTAAGCTTGCAGGACTTTGCCCTGGTTAACTAACGAAAACCATAGCACATAGTATAAAGCCCATAAAATTATTGCCAATTATCGACAATTGACACGCAGCGTGCTTTCACGTAACATTAAAGCAATGTTAGCAAAAGTTACCAGCTGTGCCCTGATAGGACTGGAGGGGACAATTGTCGAAGTCGAAGTCGATATTTCCCCCGGTTTACCCTTTTTTGCCATTGTCGGACTACCTGATGCCGCTGTCTCGGAAGCAAAAGAACGCGTACGTTCAGCCGTACGTAACTCGGGTTTCATCTTCCCCATGAAGCACATCTGCGCCAACCTGGCGCCCGCCGATTTGAAAAAAGCCGGCCCGGCTTACGACTTGCCTATTGCCTTAGGTATGCTCATAAGTTCCCAACAGATACAGTGCGACGTTTCGAATACTCTTTTCCTCGGCGAGTTGTCTTTAGACGGCAGCCTGCGGCATACCAACGGAATACTGTCTATGGTAGCACTGGCCTGCCAGAACGGATTAAAGAATATAGTTGTTCCTGAAGCCGATGCCAGAGAAGCGGCACTGGTAGAGGGCGCTAATATCCTTCCCTTTTCTACGCTTGCCCAGCTGGTAAGTTATTTGCTCGGAGAAATACCTGCTCCCAGATGCGATAAAAGCGAAACGCCGATAGCCGATATTGCCGATGGCAATGCAGCTATAGTAGATTTTGCCCATATTAAAGGACAGGAACATGTTAAAAGGGCATTGGAGGTCGCCGCCGCCGGCGGTCATAACATCGTAATGTTCGGCCCTCCCGGGAGCGGAAAAACCCTACTGGCGCGCTCACTTCCCGGTATCCTGCCCCCGATGACCAACGAGGAAGCACTCGAGGTTACCCGCATATACAGCGCCAGTGGTTTATTGCCGCCGGAAACTCCCTTGATACGCAACCGTCCGTTCCGTGCCCCTCATTACACTATTTCAGATGCCGGGCTGGTGGGAGGCGGACACTTTCCTAAACCGGGGGAAATCAGCCTCAGTCACCGCGGTGTTCTGTTTTTGGACGAATTACCGGAGTTCGGACAGTCGTTGCTCGAAGTATTAAGACAGCCCCTTGAAGATAAACTGGTTACCATCAGTCGCGCGCGGGGAAGCCTGACATTCCCCGCTAATTTCATGCTGGTAGGCGCCATGAACCCCTGCCCCTGCGGTTATTACGGAGACCCCTATCGCTCCTGCAGCTGCAACCCGGGTTTAGTATCGCGCTATCAGAAACGCATCAGTGGTCCTTTCCTCGACAGAATGGACATTTTTATAGAAGTGCCTCACATTGATTACGAAAAACTTTCGGATGAGAGGTTGGGTGAAAAATCGGAAAAGGTGCAGCAAAGGGTTACGGAAGCCAGGGAAATTCAACGCCAACGCTTTAAAGGTTCTGCGCTGGCAGCCAACAGTGAAATGACACCGGTAGAGGTAAGGAACTTCTGCCAAACGGACGAATCCGCGCAAAGCCTTTTAAAAGCAGCCATGAAACAGATGAGCCTCTCGGCACGCGCTTTCCATCGCATATTAAAACTTGCCAGGACCATAGCGGATCTTGAAAAAAGTGATATAATAAGAGCTAATCATATCGCCGAGGCTATACAATACAGACCGAGGCGCAGTGTATAAAATTGGAAGTGTGCATTATGGCAAAAAAGAAAGAGACCCGCGGACATTGGTTGGTTAGAAACCTGAGAAACAATTTTCTGGCCGGTTTTCTGGTTGTAATACCTCTTGCAGTAGCCGTATATATAATTATCTGGCTTTTTATTAAAATCGACAATATCCTGCAGCCGCTGATTACCGATACAATAACCTACTTCAACCCGGACTATAATGAAATCAGAGGACTCGGGTTTATTGCCGCAATAGTCATTATATATATAGTCGGAGCAATAACCAGTAATTACCTGGGGAAGAAAATCGTCAATTTCACCGAAAACCTGATTAACCGCGTCCCTATCTTTAAGCAATTATATAACGGTGTCAAGCAGGTGATTGAAGGGCTTTCGGGGGCAGGCATGAATAAAGCAGCATTCAGGGAAGTGGTCTTCGTTGAATTCCCCAGGAAGGGAATGCTGGCGCCCGCTTTTGTAACCAACGAATTTAAAGGAGCATCGGGAGAAAAACTTTACGGTGTCTACATTCCGACATCGCCGGTGCCCACTTCCGGATATTTTGAGCTAGTTGCTGAAAATGACATAATTCATACCGACCTGAAAATCGACGATTGCATAAAAATGGTTGTATCAGGCGGAATGATTATTCCGGATTCGGTTCTCAGCGGAAAAACACTGCTAAAAGCCCCCGACGAAATAGCCCGGGTTATAAACTCAGCCCCAAAGCCGGAAGACAAGCCCCATAATTAAAAGAACCAATCCTATTATGGCAGCCGTGATACCGCCTACTTTAAATCCCCACGACTGTATGTTATCGGATTTATGCTCCAGATACTTGCGTACATCAACATTGTTCGATATAGTGCGGAAGTAATCCTTTTCCTCTCTTATTCCGATAATTAACAGGATTACTCCGGCGACCAGAAAAACAGCGCCGATAATCATCAATGGAACATATTCGGTTGAGAACATCTGCCAGCTCCTCCCGGTTATACTCTACCTGCGCAGGAATTATACAATCTTTAGACATGTGTTTCAAGAATACCCTGATAAAAGCAAATGACCGCCCGGCATCACCCGTCCAGGCGGTCATTATTATATGCTATTTTTTGTTTGTTACCGTTAATACTAGCTGACTTCTACTGTAGCGCCGACTTCTTCCAGTTTAGCCTTGGCGGAAGCCGCTTCTTCCTTGCTGACGGCTTCTTTAACCAGCTTGGGAGCACCCTCTACCAGGTCTTTCGATTCCTTAAGACCCAACTGAGTCAATTCACGAACAACCCTGATAACATTGATTTTATTGGCGCCGGCCGCTTTAAGAGTTACGTTGAATTCCGTCTTCTCTTCTTCAACCTTGGCAGCACCGGCAGCCGGAGCGGCGGCAACTGCAGCCATCATGGGGGCAGCGGCGCTAACACCGAATTCTTCCTCGAGAGCTTTAACCAGTTTTGATAACTCAAGAACCGTCATTTCTTTAACGATATCGATTACCTGCTGTGTTTTATCTTCCATTTTAACTTTCCTTCCTTTTTTACCAGACTTTATATATATTTAATATTTATTTGCCTTCTAATTTATCTGCCCTGGCCTGCAAAACAGTGACCAGCCCTCGCATGGGTGCGGCGCAAACATTGACAAAACCAGATATAGGTCCCTGCATAGCACCCAGAACCTGCGCAATCAGGACTTCCCTTGACGGTATCGTGGCAAGTGTTTTTACATCTTCGGCAGTTAACAACTGGTCGCCGATAAACCCGCCCTTGATTTGCAACCGTGTTTCAGAAGCATCCATGAATTCCGACAGTACTTTGGCCGGTTCGACCTCATCTCTGTAACCGAAAGCAATTGCCATCGGCCCGTTAAGGCTCTCTTTCAGAAAACCCTTATTGGCATTATCGGCGGCAAACCTGGCTAATGTATTTTTAACCACCATATAATCGATACCGGATTCTCCCAACTTACGCCTTAAAAGCGTCAGGTCGGCATTTTTCATTCCCAGGTATTCGGTCATAATGCCGGATTTACACTTGGTCATGGCTTCCTGAATTTCTTCAATCCACTTCTCTTTTTCTGCTCTTTTCATCCTTATCACCTCCTATTAAGCAAAATAAAAAGTCCTTGCGCCTGCGCGGCAAGGACTTGAATAAAAACACAATGTTCCATCATGCCCTCAATCCTCGGCAGGTATATTTAAGCCTTAAAAAGGCACCCGCTGTCTCCGGATGAGACTGGCTTAACTATTATACAATTATTAATCTGCTGACTATGCAACAGCGCTCATTACTGTTTTAAGGTCTAACTTGATACCCGGGCCCATCGTTGTAGCTATATAAGCGCTCTTTATATACTGCCCTTTGGCACCAACCGGCTTTGCCTTGATTATCGCTTCTACCACCGACATCAGATTATCGTTTAATTTGGCGGCATCGAAACTCATCTTTCCGAGCGGAAGATGAATAATAGCATTGCGGTCGAGCTTAAACTCTACACGTCCTTTGCGGGCATCTTCAATTACCCTGGGAAGGTCTTCGGCGGCGACTACGGTTCCGGACTTGGGGTTGGGCATGAGTCCCTTTCTTCCCAGTATTTTACCGAGTTTACCGACTTTTCCCATCATGTCGGGTGTAGCTATAGCGGCATCGAAATCCAGCCACCCGCCCTCAATCTGTTTTACAACATCTTCACTGCCGACAAAATCTGCGCCGGCCGATGTGGCAATCTTTTCCGCTTCGCCCTGTGCAAATACCAGTATACGCACTTTTTTGCCCAGTCCATGCGGTAAAAGGGCAACGCCTCTCACCTGTTGTGTCGCATTTCTGGGGTCTACACCCATTTTTAAATGCAGTTCCAGCGTTTCATCGAATTTAGCCGTAGCCGTTTTCTTTGCCAGCTCGACAGCTTCTTCAGGTGTATATGCCTTGTCTTTTTCTACTAAACCAGCTGCTTCGTTATATTTTTTACCTCGTTCTGCCATCTTACTCTATTCCAATCCCCATACTTCTTGCAGTACCCAAAACCGTTTGTTCGGCCCCTTCAATATCAATCGCATTTAAATCCTTCGCCTTTATCTGGGCTATCTCTCTGAGTTTTTCTTTCGATAACACCATCTTAGGTGCATGCCCCGTATTTCCGGCACCCTTGGGAACACCCAGCGCCTTCTTTAATAAATCGGATGTCGGTGGGGTCTTCGTAATAAATTTATACGTTCTGTCTACATATATGGTTATCTCAACAGGAATAATGGAACCGGCATGTTTAGAAGTCCGCTCGTTATATTCCTTGCAAAAACCCATGATATTGACACCATGTTGACCCAATGCCGGACCAACAGGAGGCGCAGGGTTGGCCTGACCGGCCGCTATCTGCAATTTTACTATTGCTTTTATTTTTTTTGCCACTTATTTCCTCCAGGAATCCTCAAGAAACCTTTAAAGCTTATCTACTTGTAGAAAATCTAATTTTACAGGAGTTTCGCGTCCGAAAAGCGAAAGTAATACCTTTACCTTCCCTTTCTCGAGATCGATTTCATCGACGGTACCGATAAAATCGATGAAAGGCCCATCTATAACACGAACACTCTGGCCCTGTTTAAAGCCTACTTTTACCTTGGGAACTTCAGCTTCCATTTGCTTCATAATCTGCTTTACCTCGTTATCCTGAAGCGGAACCGGTTTATTGCCGCCGCTAACAAACCCGGTTACCCCGGGTGTATTTCTCACAATGCTCCAGCTAAGGTCGTTCATTCTCATCTGTACGAGAATATAACCCGGCAGTATCTTGCGTGTTATGGTGCGTCTCTGTCCGTTTTTTACCTCTACTTCTTCTTCGGTCGGAATAACAACCTTGATTATGTCCTGATTGGCATCCATTGAACCGATGCGCTGGTCAAGATTCTTCTTTACTCTCTCCTCGTAGCCCGAATAAGTATGGACAGCATACCACTTCTCTTGCTCCACAACTTCCTGCTCCCTTACCTGGGTCGTATTATTTATCTCAAACTCCTGTTTTGTATTATTAATAAAGGACTAACTACCGGTAAATATTTTTTCAACAAGGAAACTGAATACGTAATCTATACCGCCAAGTATTAGACCGACGATAACGGCAACAAGTAAAACCAAACCGGTCAGATACATGGCTTCCCTTCTGGAAAGCCATGTAACCTTTTTCAGTTCGGCTATTACGTTCCCGAAGAACTTAAACCTCTGCCCTTTTTTCCCTGTGGGCTGCGTCGTTTGAGCCATAAGTCATACTCCCTTGCGGGAAAGTACTACTTTACCTCCCTGTGGAGTTGACTGGTACGACAACGAGGACAATATTTCTTTAACTCTAACCTTTGAGGGTCGTTCCTCTTGTTTTTTTCCGTCGTATAAGTTCTCTCCTTACATTCGGTGCATGCAAGATGAATTACATTACGAGCATCAGTCTTTTTCTTAGCCATATTATTCTATAATATTGGTAATAGTTCCGGCGCCTACTGTCCTGCCCCCTTCTCTGATTGCAAAACTTAAACCTTTTTCAAGGGCTACCGGATATATCAGTTTTATTTTCATTTTGGTATTGTCACCGGGCATAACCATTTCGACACCCGGCTGCAGTTCAATGGAACCGGTAATGTCGGTGGTTCTGATGTAAAACTGCGGTTTATAACCGTTGAAGAACGGAGTATGCCTGCCGCCTTCCTCTTTTGAAAGCACATAAACCTCGGCATCGGCATAAGTGTGAGGCTTGATGCTTCCGGGAGCAGCCAGTACCTGACCGCGCTCGATGTCTTCACGCTCGACGCCTCTTAAGAGAACGCCGACGGCATCACCCGGTTCGCTTATGTCAAGAAATTTATGGAACATTTCAAGACTGGTAGCAACAACCTTCTTCGGTTCGTGATGAAGACCGACGATTTCGACTTCATCTCCGGGTTTGACAACACCTCGTTCAACTCTGCCGGTAGCTACCGTGCCACGGCCTTTTATACTGAAGACGTCTTCAATGGACATTAAGAAAGGTTTATCTTTGGGCCTTTCCGGAATGGGAATGAATGAATCGACAGCTGCCATCAGTTTTAAGATAGCTCCGCACCACTGGCATTCCGCCTTGCCACAACCGCACTCCAGGGCTTTAAGAGCGCTGACATGAACTATAGGAGTATCATCACCCTTGTAGTGATTCTTGGTAAGGAGTTCCCTGACTTCCATCTCGACCAGTTCGAGCAATTCAGGGTCTTCCATCATATCGACCTTGTTAAGAGCGACCACCATGCAGGGAACTTCTACCTGATGAGCAAGCAAGACATGTTCCCTGGTTTGAGGCATCGGACCATCGGGGGCGCTGACTACCAGTATTGCGCCATCCATCTGGGCAGCGCCGGTAATCATATTCTTTATGAAGTCTGCATGTCCCGGACAGTCTACATGAGCATAATGCCTGGTTTCGGTTTCATATTCGATATGAGCAATGGCGATGGTAACGCCGCGTGCCCTTTCTTCCGGAGCATTATCGATACTATCGAACGCACGATACTCCGTATGACTCCACGGCTGTTTCGATAATATAAAAGTAATCGCAGCCGTCAATGTAGTTTTGCCATGGTCAACATGACCGATGGTACCTACATTACAATGTGGTTTCGTTCTATCAAACTTCTGTTTCGCCATTTTTTCCCCCTTTGATTTAAGCCCACAATCAGATTCGAACTGATGACCCCGTTCTTACCAAGAACGTGCTCTACCAACTGAGCTATGTGGGCATCTCCTTTCCTAATCTAATTATGTCGATATTTTTAATTATATTATTATATATACTTTATCAACAATATGTCTAGTATTAATTTATTGGGATGGTGGAGAGGGCAGGGTTCGAACCTGCGTAGCCCTTCCGAGCGGCAGATTTACAGTCTGCTCCGATTAACCACTCCGGCACCTCTCCCTGTTCACAACGCATAAACACAAAAAAATATAGCAGGAACAGCCCGAGAGGGGACTCGAACCCACTAACCTACCGATTACAAGTCGGTTGCGCTACCATTGCGCTACTCGGGCACTATTCTGACAGAAATAGGGAAAAATGTCAACTGGACGCTATTATAAGCAAACAATCGTAATTAGTCAAGTTTTGTGCCTGATATTTGACTTTATAGCGCTGATTGCTTGCGTATAAATAACCCTTCTTCCGCTCCTCTAAAGCAGAAGAAAAAGTCTGTTTGAGGAGCATATTATAAAAACAGCCCCAACAGCCTGTAGGCAATGCCGCCGATAAGAATGGCAAGCCCGATCTCCGCCAGTACCATTAAAGCGGTTACCTTGATACCGGTTTCCTTTAATAATACGGCAATGGTAGATATACAGGGAATATAAATCAGGATTACTATCGTAAATACCACCATTTGCAGCGGCGTCATTATCGTCGTTATGGCCGCCCCCCCGGCAAAAGATATCAACAGTGCCAGGTTGGCTTCTTTACGAAGAATACCGAAAATAAGCAGCACCCCGGTAAATGCCGGCAATCCCAGCCAGCTTACGGTTACCGGCGCCAGGATGTCGGTAATATAATCCAGCCAGTTAAAGACGTTAAGGGCTTCAATAACTATACTGCCGATAACTATCAGGGGAACGCCGATAACAAGAAATTCTTTAAACCTGAGCCATGCCTGCCGCCAGACATTTTTTAGAGACGGCCAGCGATATTCGGGTATCTCCATTATAATACCGGGAGAGGTGCTGGGCATTATTTTATTGAGCGCCAGTCCTATTAGATAGATTAAAAGAAATTGAAAAAACAGTACCCCAACCGCCCATTGCCAGCCGATAAAGGCTCCAACCAATCCGAGCACTATAGAAGTTCTGGCAGCACAGGGAACCATGGTAGTCAGGAAAGTAGCGAGCAGACGGTCTCTCTTGTTATTCATCACCCGGCAAGCCATGCAGGCCGGTACATTGCATCCGAGAGCCATAATCAAAGGGATACTCGACATGCCATGCAAACCAAGAGTATGGCAGGGACGGTCCATCAGAAAAGCAATCCTGGGCAGATAACCGCTTTCACTCAGCCAGCTCAATATCAGGAAGAAAGGAAGTATAAAACCGATTGCCACTATAAGAGCGGCATAGAAACCGATTACTCCGCCATTCCAGAAAATATCCATCGCAGGACCGGTAATCTCCGGTTTGAAGCTTTCAAAAAATCCCTCGATAACCCCGGTAACCCACTCGCCGAAAAGAGATACTACGAAAAGTATAGCCGCCAGTGTCAGAAAAAACAGGAAATAACCGAAGACCGGATGCAGTGTGATATTATCCAGTATATTGGAGAACTTTTTAACATTACTCGTTCTGCTGCTTACCTTTTCGGTTATCGAAGCCGCCAGCGCATAACGCTCCGCCGAAATTATGGTTGAAATATCTTCACCATGCATTGAAACCAGTTCTCCGGTTAGTTTTTCCGCCTGCGAAACGACTGCGGATATTTTTTCATCTTCGCTTAACGAAAGCGGATTTTTACCCTCCAGCAACTGAATGGCCAGCCATCTCGATGCCGTTTTCGGTGAAGCATTATTTAATAACTCAATGACCTTATCTATTCTTTGCTCTACTTCGGTCCCGTATTTGAGCTTGCCTGCATTACTTCTCGACTTATCAAGTAGCTCCAGCGCCTTATCTACAAACTCATGAACACCGATACCCTTTATAGCAATCGTATCGACTACCGGCACACCCAGCAATTCTCCCAGAAGTCCGGTATCGATATTGATACTTTTTTTCCTGGCAATATCGTTATAATTTAAAACAAGCACCACAGGTTGCCCCATTTCCTTCAGTTGCAGGGTAAAAAAGAGATTTCTTTCAAGCGACGTAGCGTCAACAACATTAATAATGACGTCAGGACTTTGGGTGAGAATGTACTCATGGGTAATCTGTTCTTCGGGAGAATATGTGGCAAAGGAATAGATACCGGGAAGATCTACAATATCTATCTGTAAACCGTGGTGGTATAATGTCCCCTTTTTTACTTCGACGGTCTTTCCGCCCCAGTTACCGGTTTCCTGCGCCAGCCCCGTCAGCTGATTGAAGATGGTGCTTTTGCCCACATTGACGTTCCCTGCCAGCGCCAGCGTCAATCTCCTGTCAGTGACGGAACTGCCAGTTTCAGATGAATCTATTAACATTGCAGACTCGGGAGCATCTTTCATATTAATCCTTTTTCACCGGAGGTTTGCATTTTTCGGGAGCCTCGACAAAGATATTGCCGGCAATCCTGTTACCCAAAGCCAGTTTACTGCCACGGATATTGATTTCTACCGGGCCTTTAAGAGGCGCAATCCTGGAGACGGTTATTTTTGTTCCCGGAGTCAAGCCCATATCGCAAAGCCGTTGCAACATGCTTTTCCCGCCGCGGATAAAAGCAATGGTGGCTTCCCTGTTCGTCTTCAGTTCCAATAAAGAAATTACATCCTTTTTGCGTTTCCCAAGCTCTCTGAAATTCCCCTTGTTCCATTCCCGGCATTCCTGGCAACTGGCAAAGTCGAGGTTACAGGGTGGAATCATTTTTCCGTCATCGGGACACCTGTCGGGATACTTTAAAGCCAGACACAACGCTCTTTCGGCTTCATCGGAGAGGGTATGCTCCATAGCGCAGGCTTCTTCGTGCACTTTATCTTTACCTATCTTCAGGGTATCGTGTAAAAAGCGCTCCAGCAGC
The DNA here is from genome assembly GCA_028707255.1 of Dehalococcoidales bacterium. Lineage (GTDB taxonomy): Bacteria > Chloroflexota > Dehalococcoidia > Dehalococcoidales > UBA5627 > UBA5627. The sequence goes on along the minus strand of JAQTUQ010000027.1, from coordinate 8,761 downwards.
CTGTGCTTGCGCGCCATTTTTTCCCCTAGTGCCGTTCCCTGTTCAGTAAGAGTAACACCCTGATACGGAGAATATGTAATATATCCATCCTCTGCCAGCTTTTTAAACATCTCCGTTACGCTGGAAGGAGAGATATTCAGGCGCTTCGATATATCGGACGTCGTTGCCGCTTTGCCGCCGCGTGTAAGATTATAAATCGCCTCCAGATATTCTTCCTTACTGTTGTGCATATGATACCATCCTTATTTAGGAAGACCTAAATGTTAGGTAATCCTAAATGTTAACAGGAGGATAACTATCTGTCAAGAATATTGTAATATTCAGCGGCCGGTTTTTACTCTATAAGATAATCCGCAATCTGATGGTCGATATATTTGCTACCGCTATAACACATATCCAGTAGTTCTTCGTCAACAATAAGTAAAAACTTATAACATAAAGATATATTGAATTTAGCCGCTCATCATCACAACCCTGGTAATAGAGCAACAAGTGAAAGAGCCACGGGGAATTCCCCGTGGCTCTGAAAGGTACTAGGGTAAAATTTTATCTACTTATTTAGCTTGTCTCTGCTCTTGTTTTCATGTGCTCCAGCTATAGAACTGTTATGGTCGGAAATATCTACTTGATTTGTTTCTTTGACAAATAACATACCGACGATAAAACAGATACCGGCGATAAACATAGGATACCAGATGCCGGCAAAATTATTACCTGTTGCAGTAATCAAAGATAATCCTATTATAGGCACCAGACCACCAAATACACCATTACCTATATGGTATGGCAAGGACATAGATGTATAACGAATTTTTGTTGGGAACAGCTCAACAAGAAAAGCAGCAATGGGTCCGTATACCATAGTCACATAAATAACCTGTATTAATATCATCAGTATCAACATGGCCATACTATATCCCTGGTAAGCAAACAGGAAATGCTGGCCAGGATCGGTTGGAGCGAACGCAGCCATTACCCCATAAATGGGATAATATGTTAACACTGCCAGCAGCATGCCTGTCATCATTATCTTTTTCCGCCCTATTTTATCAGACAGCCATCCGAAGAAAATAAAGAGCGGAGTACCGATAAGCAGGGCTATACCAATGATCATATTTGAATCTACCAATGGTACTTTAAAAATCTGCTGAAGATAGAATAGGGCATAGAACTGCCCGGTATACCAGATAACTCCCTGTCCCATGGTAGCACCGAATAGGGCTAGAAGAACCCATCGAAGGTTGTATGGATTGAAAAAACTTTCCTTCAGAGGATTTTTCGACACAGTCTTTGTATCTTTTAGCCTCTGAAATAATGGAGACTCTCGCAAAGATAAGCGTACCCAAATAGAAATAGCAACAAGTACAATTGAAATCAAAAACGGTACACGCCAACCCCATTCCTGAAAGGTAGCATCACCAAGACCTAACCTTGTAACCAAAATGACACCAAGTGACATGAATAAACCCAACGTAGCCGTGGTTTGGATAAAACTTGTATAGAAACCGCGCTTTCCATGCGGTGTGTGTTCAGCTATATAAGTAGCTGCACCACCATACTCACCACCGAGTGCGAGACCTTGAATAACACGTAAGGTAATCAGTATTATACCCGCCCACACCCCCAGAACGTCTATGGTCGGTAAAAGTCCCACAGCAAATGTAGCCAGACCCATAATGCTCATTGTAACAAGGAATGTGAATTTGCGTCCGATCAGGTCTCCTATGCGCCCAAATACAATCGCACCAAAAGGACGTACGATGAAACCTACGGCAAACGTTGCCAACCAGGCTATAATATCTCCTACCGGAGTTCCGGTGTGGTAGAATTTACTGGCAATTGTAGTAGCCAGTGCGCCAAATATATAGAAGTCGTACCATTCGATCATAGTGCCCGCAGAGGAAGCAAAAATTACTCTGCGAATACTTTGAACACCATTCTTAGCAGATTTTACTATTTCACTCATTTGTTACCTCTCGATTTAAATTTTGCAATAAACATGGGGGAAATATCACTGATTATTAGAACGAATCAGAATTACGGGAATCTTGGAATGGTGCACAACTTTTTCAGCAACACTGCCGATTATCCAGTGCGAGGGACCGGTGCGTCCGTGGGTCGACATGGCAATAATGTCCGCTCCAATCTCTTCGGCAGTTTTCAGAATGACGTTTGCCGCAGAACCGCCTTTTATGAGTGTAGTAATCTTGTAACCTTCGGATTTCAGTTGAGTTTCGATTTCCGCCATGTACTTCTTGCCGCGTTCTTCTTCCTCGGCAATAGTTTGTGCGGCAATCGAGGGGTCTGAAAAAGCGAATTCAAAAGCGGGATTTGCCACGACATTAATCAGAATTAGCTCTGCCTTTTCGGCATACGCCAGGGCTTTGGCGTGCGGCAGGACGCCTTCGGCTGTTTTTGAGCCGTCCAACGGGACAAGAATCTTCTTGTACATTATGTCTTCCTCCTTTAAATACTTGGTTATCCGGAGCCTTGCGGCGTAGACAGAGAGTATGGGACGAGAAGACTTGAGGTAAAAATACCTCTATTAACTTGTACTAATTTTTATGTACACCATTATACATACTTTATTGATACAATGCAATATCTTTAATTCTTAAAATCTTAGAATTTAAAAATATTTTTTTGACAATGCATCAAGTAAAATACTAAACTCATTCTTTAGGCCCTAAAAACTATTAATTATTAGGAGACTAATGGCCAGAGGCAGTATCAGCATCGGAAAGCTCTCGGGAATTAAGATAAATATCGATTATTCATGGTTTTTTATTTTTCTGCTGGTAACCTGGTCGCTGGCCGGCTCCTATTTCCCTTCCGCTTTCCCCGGTTGGAGCATCGTTCAATCGATTGCAGCCGGGCTTATTACCAGCCTCTTGTTTTTCGCTTCGGTGCTGGCTCACGAACTGGGACACAGCATCACCGCCCAGAGGCACGGCATCCCGGTCAACTCCATAACTCTTTTCATATTCGGCGGTCTGGCGCGAATTTCACGCGAACCCGAAAGCTCCGGCGTAGAGTTTAAAATCGCCATTGCCGGCCCGCTTACCAGCATCGCGCTGGGGATTATCTTCTGGGCATTATACTTCCTCTTACCCTCTCCGCGGTTCGACGGCGTTGCCGAAATCGCCTTCTGGCTTGGAATGACCAACGTTATACTGGCGGTATTCAACCTGCTGCCCGGCTTCCCTTTAGACGGTGGACGGGTCTTGAGGGCAATTATATGGAAGGTGGGAAAAGACCCGCAAAAAGCTACCAAATGGGTTTCCAACATCGGCAGGGTTATCGCCTACCTGATGATAGCCTCCGGCATCGTGCTCTTTTTTATGGGATACACCTTAAACGGGCTGTGGCTGGCTTTTATCGGCTGGTTCTTAAGCAGCGCTGCCTCCGGCACTTCACGACAGGCATCGTTGCAGCAGGAATTGCAAAAGTATACCGCCGCCGAATTGATGAATACGAATTATGTAAAAGTACCGGCATATATCAGCATCGAAGAGATGTATAGCGAATACATCAGCCGGAATAAGAAGAGCTACCTTGTGGTAACCTCCGGCAGCGAAACGCTGGGGCTGGTAAACATGCATCTGCTTAGAAATCTGGATAAAAAGCAATGGAGCATCAAAACGGCAAACGAAGTGATGACACCGATAGTTCAACTCAGATATCTTTCACCGGAAGCCGGACTGATAGAGGCGCTAAGGCTTTTCCAGGAGGAAAGGGTCGATCAGTTGCCGGTGGTGAGAGACGGGGAAATCATCGGGTTGTTAAGCTACGACGACCTGGCTAATTTCCTGAATAAGAAGGCTTAATGCGCTCATCCCCGACGAGTCGATATTCACTATGACGTTCTGGTGTTTGTTAATACACGTTATCTGATTTCCGTTCGTCCGGAGCCTGTCGAAGGATTTTAACGGAAATCAGACTGGTGATATCGACGTCGCTATGGTTCGACAAGCTCATCACGAACGGTTCTAATAATATCCGCGCATCCTTAGCCTGTCGAAGGACTCGAAAGGCTATTTTTATCCTCTCTCTGCGCACGCAGAGAGAGGAACTGAACTTATACATGGCGGACGGTCAATGCCTGCCCCTGGATGTTTCTTTATTATCATCCTGAAGTCACAAGGGGTGACTGAAGAATCCGGGGGGTGGGGAAATGCCGTTGCGAGTCCATTCCCGACAGGGAAGGCGAAGCAATCACTACAATGCCCTTTAATTACCTCGCCCCGGCTTCTTATACGAAATAAAATTCTCTTTCGATGATTAATAAGTCGTAGCCACAACTAAATTTAACGGTAGAGATTGCCGCGGCCTCCTGCGTCGTCCTCGCAAAGACAGCATAGTTAGTTCTAGTCAAACGTTATGTAATATGGCTGTTTCGCCGGCATAACCACCTTAAACACCGAACCTTTCCCCAGCTCGCTTGCGGCTGTTACCGTGCCGCCGTACATCTTGACAGTGCCTTCTACAATCGGCAAACCAAGCCCGTTGCCCGGCGTATCCCTGTCCACCTTATAGAAACGGTCGAAGACATGCGGCAGGTCTTTTTCGGAGATGCCGATGCCGGTATCGGAAACGATGATGACTATATCCTTATCCCTGATTTCCAACGAACAGGACACTTCCCCGCCGGCTGGTGTGTACTCGAGCGCATTCTTCAGCAGGTTATCCAGGATCTGGTTGAAATGCAAAAGGTCGCCCCTTATTTCGATATCGGGAGTAATACGGCTAACGAGTTTAACCCCCTTTTCAGCATACTGTGTTTCCCATACATCCAATATGCCTTCGATGTAACCGGAAAGGTCAATTGTTAATGTACGCGCACGCTCCGGCTGCGTATCCATAGAGGCCAAAGTCAGCAGGTCGTCCACCATAGTATTCAGGTGCTCCGTCTCGCGGTCGATTCTCTTGAGTACCTCTTTATATTCCTGCGTTGAGCGGGGCTTTCTGAGCGCCAGCGTGGTTTCGGCTTTGATATTCGTCAGCGGCGCGCGCAGGTCGTGGGAGGCATCGGCGGTAAACTGCCTTTGACGATTGATGAAACCGTAAATCTGATTAAAAAGCGAGTTCAGTTTCATGGAAAGCCGCCCCAGTTCGTCCGCGCTCTTGACCGGAATACGGCTAATTAGATTTGTCGGATCGATTTTATCCGCCGTGCGCGTGATGGCGTTCACCTGCCGCAGGAAGTAGCTGGATATTATAAAACCGGATATAAGGGCTAAAACAATAATGATAGGAACAGCTCCATAGAGCATGCGTTTATATGAATCGATGATACTATGTATATAATAAGCATCACGTGTTAAACATAGTAGGCTGCCCGGCTCGGTAGCTAATTCCAAGGATGTGACATACAAAAGTATTCGCCCATTTGATGTTTCCATAGGATATGAAAAACTGGCACCGGATACATAGGTCATTGAAGAGAGTTTTGTTTTCACTTCATCAGAGATATTGACATCTCCGGTAATTACTTTCGATATAACATTATAAATAAAGACTTGATTATCTAAATCCCCTTTCAACTCATTTAAAAGACTGGTAATGTCATCTGTACCGCTGTTAAAAATTACTTCTTTAGCTCTTTCCGAATCCGATAATAGCGAATCACTCAAGTTATTATAGAGGCCACTCGTTAAAAGCATGTAGGCAATAAAATGGAAAATAAATAACAGTAAGAGCAGAAAAACGGTATAGAAAACCGTTTGCTTGAGCTTTATGCTGTTGAAATGGATCTTCATGACGTAAACCGATAACCTTCACCATATACATTCTTGATGGGACAGTTTTTCACATTGTAGCCCAGCTTGCGGCGCAGTCTGCTGATAAAAACTTCTATAGTATTATACTCGTTGTCTTTTTGAATATCCCAAATATGATTTTCAATCATTTCACGCGTCAGCAGCCGGTTCGGGTTGGACATAAAATACTCCAGAATGCGGTATTCGGTCGATGTCAATTCTACCTTTTTACAGTTAACCTTGACCGTATGGTTAACAGTATCCATCGTAATGCCTGCGGCTTCGATGACGGGTGATTTTTGAGTGGTTTCCCTGCGGTGTACTGCCCGAATGCGCGCTTCCAGTTCTTCAAAGGCAAAAGGTTTGCACAAATAATCGTCGGCTCCGGCATTCAGACCTTCGACTCTGTCTTCGATAGTCCTCTTTGCCGTCAGCATCAGAATGGGAGCTGATATTTTATCCCGCCTCAAATTGCGGCAGACCTCTATTCCATGAATATCAGGAAGCATGATATCGAGAATTATGAGGTCGTATTCAGCCGCTCCGGCAAAATCAATGCCTGTCCTGCCGTCGTTGACAATATCTACGACATGCCCTACCTCGGCAAGCCCGCGTTTCAGGGTAGAGCAAAGCTCTTTATCGTCCTCGATTATTAAAATTCTCATAATATAGTACTAAAATACCAGTCTTTTTTCGATTTTTTCACATGAAAGTCAGGATTCGTTAATTATTTTATGCTAATCTGACATCAAACAAAGTATTAAATCGTATAAGGAGAATTATAAATGCATAAACAAGCCATTTACGGTTTATCTGTTGCCATATTGTTAATTATACTGATGCCTGTTATCGGCATAACAGCCTATTCACCACAAGATTATACTCAATCAGATTCGAATGTCAACAAAAGCGAGACAAAATTTTTAAGACCTTCCGAAATCGTGGAACTCTATCCTATGTCTGAAGATGAAATAAAAGCTATAGTTCACATCGCCCCTCAATGTCCGGTCATCGTGGACGGCGTTCTATACGAAGGGAAAGAGATATACCTCTTCGACGGGCAGAGACTGCATTTTACTACCGGTAAAAGGGGGAACCTATACGCCTTTACGGATGCGGTGAAAATGGAAGCATTCCTTGAAAAGGAATACGGGAATATTTTTGACCAAGTGTATTCGACAAAAGAAGTAAGCATACTTTATATGGACTGGATGTATGGAGGATTATGGCTTGTATGTTCCCCAGGGCAACAACTCCTCAACCTTGAGAACGAAGGCTTCAATAACTGTATTTCATCAGCAGAAATAAGCACAGATGCGCCGGTTACCATGTGGGATTATGCAGGACTAACCGGCGATAGCTTTACTATGCCGCCCGGTTCAAATTACGCAGTCCTTGCCTTGCAGGGATGGAACGACAGGGCATCATCCATCTCATAGGAGGTGTAATATGGAACTTAACAGGCTCTACGGAGTATGGCAGGTCGATCGTACAAGCCCCTGCCCTTCTGGCACGGGGATTGGGCGGGGGGTTTTTGATAATAAATTTATTTAAAAAGTGTTTCATCTAACAAAATAAGACTTCAATTTTACTATCCTTGTTATATATAGATTTTACAAAAAAGGAGTTTTTTAATGGCTAAAAATACTGTACCTAAAATTACCCCTGAAGAAGCTCAAAAAATAAATAAAGAACTCACACCACTATGGGGTTCGCCAGAAATTGATCCAGCGGTAAAACAACAATGTGAAGAATGGCTAAACGAAGCTAATTTAATTCGTGAAAAGGCTTTAATGCCATCATCACAAGGAGAATTGTAATGACTCAAATAGCACTTGGAACTAACACTACATTTACAACAGCAAGCGAAGGAGAATACTGGGCCTCTCATTGGGGATTAGGAGGTGCTAGTTCATTAGCAGACCTTAGTTATCGGCGAAATGAAATTTCGGCATGGGCTGTAGGTATTGGTGGGGGTAGCGCCGGAGCTTGGAACGGAAAACGATTTCAAGTAACTGGAAGTGGTTCACGATTTGCCTATGTCGATTTTTATGGAACGGCATATTGTTCATCAGTTCCGTCTCTAACAGGTAGCACTAATTGGCAAGTTGATGTAATCGTTTATGATTCAACAATTGATTCGATAATTGGAAATATGAACGTCTTTAGCGCATCACATAGTATTAGTTTACTAACCTATACTGACGGCGGCAATATAGGTAACTCGGTTTTGGTATCATTACAAGCCACACATGAATATGTCGTCTATGTTAAAACTATTGGAGATTGTTCTCAGTATGGAGCTTTCGCTACTACAATGGCATCTGATTCAGGTAATTATGTAACTACATGGAGTTCTATCAGAATACGCTGGCAATAAGTAAAAAGAGTATTATTTAGCAGGGGGAATGAATTTGCTTTAAAGCTCTTCAATCCCCCTACAGCTAAAGTTTATTGTTAAAACAATTAATACAATTTAATTGTTTGTTTAAAGGTATTGATAACTTTAAATCGTAACTCTACTAAAATGATAATTTGCGTTGAAAAACTAAGCTATAATGATATAATCTATAATTTATAGAAAAGAGGTGATTTGTGCCTAGCTTTAGTGACCCGAGTTTCTTTTTTTGGCTTTTTAACATTTTTGTATTAGCTGGTATTTTAGTGCTTGTCTATTATTTTGTAATAAAAGACGCTCGAAAAAGACAGGTTAAATGGCTACAAATTATAATCTGGGCTATTGTATCGGTATTTTTTTTCCCGATTGGTTTTGTAATATACCTGATAATAGCGAAAAATAAGATCACATTATGAAAACTAAGTGACAACTAAATATTGAACAATTAAAGAATAATGCACTTTATAAGTTTACACTTCTGGTATCGGATGTCAAAAACGGACACCAAACCTTTCATACTGCCAGTAATCCTGCATAGTATTTTTTAGCATATACTGCCGGTGACAGAAATCCTAATTTAGGCTGTATTCGCTGCCGATTATAG
>JAQTUQ010000050.1 GCA_028707255.1 Dehalococcoidales bacterium | reverse complement strand
GGTTAGGGGATGCTACAATTTCGCGCTTTGAGGAATTATCATGTTCGATAATTTCAATAAAAAAATATATTTACCGGTACTGATTATTGTCCTTTTGATATGTCCCTTTACCTTTTTTAGGGACGAGGGTGAAGAAACGGCGATAATTAATAATGTCGGGGATATTTTCTACGGAACATCACATGCGGCGTTTAAGGATGAACTTGACAAACCACTGTTGGCGGTAACTCCGAGAGAGTTGGATTTGGACGGCATTGCCCCCGGGAAAGTCGCAGGCGGAGTATTCTCCCTGAGAAGTATCACGGGTATCAGACTGCAATGGATTATAGATTGTCCGGAAGGTTGGGAAGTTTCGGATAATCAAAGATTGACAGGCAGCACGGCCGTGGAGACTGATCAGCTTCGGCTTTCAATAAAAAACGACTTGACGGAATTTACGGATGAAACAAAGCCTCAACTGTATTCAATCCGATTAAACATCGAAGCGGGCAATAAATCCGTCCAGTTTATGAAAGAACTGCCGGCAGGAACATACAGGGAAATGATCAAGTTTACTTATCCCGGCGGAACAGAAGCGGTTTATTTCAGCTTTGAAGTGACGGATACTGGAAAACCTGTGCCGCTACTTACCATTGATCCCACTAGGATCGATTTCGGGATCATCCCACCTGGCCGGCAAGTGGCGAAACGAGTTAAGGTAACAAATAAAGGCAGGGAGGCCGCCAAATGGCACGTACTGATACCGAAAACGGCCGATGAGAAAATAAATATGCCGCCCCTCGGCAGGTACGTCTCTTTTTTAAATAATGAAATTAAAAGAGGCAGTAATTATGTGCCGCCGGGTCACCTGAAAAATACTTTGGAAATGTCAGGAAAATGGCGGGAATATGAAGGGTATCCCACGGCTTATGGCGTAAACAATTTCGTAAGATATCACTTCTCCGGAACGGGCATATGCCTTTATCTGCGGCGCGGTCCTGAGGAAGGAAAGGTTGCCGTTTATCTGGATGATCAATTGACGGGCGTTTACGGCGGCAATGCTGTGGAACGTGGAACCGAAGAGTTTATCGGGGCCGATAATCTTCCCGAAGGTCCGCATGTATTGTCTCTTGCCAACGGTGACGGGTACGTAATCATCGAAGGAGCAAGCGTTTACGGCAGAAAATTGTTAAAGGGGAATCCGGGCTGGGTTAACGTATCTCCCGATTCCGGCGTAACTTCCCGCGAGACGGATTACGTTACTGTCCAAGTAAGCACTCAGAGATTAAATCCCGGTTGTTATGCGGAGCAGATCGTCCTTGCGTCCAATCAAGGGGATGTATTGCTTACTTTATCTGTCGAAGTAAGGCCGGATCAACAGGCAAGAATATTTGATGTTTATCGATATGTCCGAAATCAAAACTACCTATTTACGACAAACCCCCAGTTGGAGATGAATAGGATACAAAGAGGCGCTTACCGAAAAGAAGGGATCGCCTTTCGTCTTTTTCCCCCCGGTACTCCTGGAACCACCGAGTTTTACCGTTGGTACAGCGTGGAGAAAGATGACCATTACTATTCCTATGACTTAAACGGCAATGAAAAACCTCCCAAGGATTACGTTTTTGAAGGCACTATTGGAAATATCGGAACCTCAAAATTAACTAATTTAAGGGAACTGTACCGATGGTTCAATCCTTCGACCGGAAGGCACTTTTATACAACCTATCGAAACGGCGAGGGTATGGCACAAAAAGGATACAACTTTAATGGGATAGCCGGATATGTAAAGTAGGAATGCAGCGGTCGGAAGAAACCTGTATCGGAAATGATTTGAACTTGACAAAAAACAGTAAAGCGGTTATTGGACACAGCCTTATATAAGATGCGCCTGTAGCTCAGCTGGATAGAGCAACGGACTTCTAATCCGTAGGTCCCGGGTTCGAATCCCTGCAGGCGTACCAGATATCTCTATGGTGGGTGTAGCTCAGTTGGTCAGAGTGCCGGGTTGTGGCCCCGGAGGCCGAGGGTTCAAGTCCCTTCACTCACCTTATTTTTACTTACAGGAGGGTATTTAACGCGCCCGTAGCTCAGCTGGATAGAGTCGCAGACTTCGAATCTGTTTGTCGTAGGTTCGAATCCTACCGGGCGCGCCAGATTGATGGATTGCATATATGTGGGCCCTTAGCTCAGCTGGTAGAGCAACTGACTCTTAATCAGTAGGTTGCCGGTTCGATCCCGGCAGGGCTCACCAATTAAATCAGGGGGTTTTCGGTAGTTGCACCGGAAGCCCCTTTTTTGTATCTCAGCAAATCACGTCATTTTTCGGCATTCTCGCAGGCAGGCATTTTTCATCTGTACTCAAACTTTTGCATTTCCGTCTTAACCATTTCATCCAACACATCAACGTAAATTTCAGTTGTTGATACGCTGGTGTGGCCAAGAATCCGGGATATTGTTTTTTATGTCAATTCCTGACTTCAGCATATAGGTAGCTGCGGTATGGCGTAAATTATGAAGGTGAATATCCTGTATGCCCAAGCTACGGACAATCGCCTTGAAGTATGAGTATAAGTATCGAGATGTGACTTGGCCCGATGTCTTTTTGAATGGCTCCAGGGCTTCCCTAATTGGCTATAAAAGGGAAACGATGGGTTCGCGGTTTCCTTTCCCAACGAATTTTATTGTTTCATGCACAAAGTTTATCCTACTCCAATCGGACATGGCGGCCTCCAAATGTCGGTCAAGACACCGTCCCCTTGTCGAGAGGGGAAACAGTGACACTGCGTTCACACTTTCTGATTTTAACTGCCGCATAACCATTGAGAGTGGTTTTGCCATTGGAACGATTCGGGGCTTATCCCCTTTGCCTAAAACTATCTTAATAAAGTCAGGATTAATGTGAACGTCCCGCCGTTGTGGGCTTCTCAGCCCCGCCAATACAGGCGCATGAACAAAGCCTTATGCCTGTGGAGTCCCATATGGTCTAAAATCGCAGCACGTTCTTGGTGAGATATTCGTGGTCTGGCCGCTTATATGGCAAAGGCTTTGTCTTAGGCAACGGATTATTGCACATACCCTGCTCACACGCCCATTTAATCATTGCTTGCAAGCAGAGTATTTCGAGATTTATTTCCTTTTTCTTTAATCCTATCTGTCCAATACGCTTCTTTTCAAATTCTGATTGTAAACGGGGGCGATGTAATCCGGCATCATGCCGCCGAAGAAAGGAAGGATTGCAACGTTTAACATCCTGAATTTATCACGGTAGGTAAGGCGGCTTTGATGGTTTGACGTATTCTATGTACTTTTCGGCTATGGCATTGACGGAATAAACGCCACCGATCTGACGGCATAACTGCTTTCTATACTCTTGTTCTTGTATGACGGCCTCAAGCTTGAATCGGGGACGGATATCTTTACGGAAATGGTCTTTGTGTCCCAAACGTATATCTATCTGCCATCTATCCCCGCCTAAATGTGCTCACACCCATGCCCCTTTTTAAACTTCTTTTCTTTCCATTTCTGTATATTTGTTTGCGTCTCTTGGAGAAGATGTTAATAGACAAAGGCCGTACTCCATCAAGTCCTAAGTGATGGTAAATGGCCCGCGTCATGTCGTATAGTTCATGTATCTTATAGCCGGGAATCAACTAGTTACTCCGTAAAATTCGGGGCCATATGGCACTCCAATATGTTCCCCCTTATCCTTGGCGTCCATTCCCCTCCCCTCTGTTTCGCTTTCTTTATTTCCCATGCCCAACCGGTTTTCTGTTGCCCAATCGCAAAATCGGAAATTTCCGACTTTATTCGCAGCAACATAGGCGTCAAGGATCGCAAGGATTTCATCGAGAATATATTATATGACCTTTGATTTTTCTTCATCCTGCGCCGTAACATCCCCTAAAGTTGCCTCAATGCTTTCTTTATGTAAGGTATTACATGAACAATCACATTTATTCTCTCGGATTGCTTTATCTTTATCCTACGGGACGATAATCCGTATTCCCCCGTTAATTCCTCCAGCCGTGGCAAATTCTTTTGCAACGGCAAGTGCCGCTTCCTCGCTATATCAGTGCGCCATACCCTTAAACATTGTCCTCTTGCAATACCCGCACAACCCATTGCTCCGGCTCACGCTCAATTCTCTCCCGTAATTCTCACAAATTAATTTTTTCATGCTTTCTGCCTCTACACCTTGTTCAATAATCAATTTTTCCGTTGTGGTTACTGAAGTTTTACCGGTTTAAATTTATTACCGTAATAGTCCCTTTCGCCGTACATCTTGCGCCGGAGTTGGATTTCAATGGTATCGGGCTTTGCGTTCCATTTTTTCCCCTTCCGATGCGCCTTGCCTGACCGTACGCGGGAGAGCAGGTTTTTTGTCGCGCACACTTCGGACAAAACTGTATCCACACTCGCTGCGTGTCTTTTTTCGGTAATATTTTGCAGTTATACATAATAGTTAAAGTAATAGTTTAAATTCTTTTATTTACCGACCGATTATTAAGCATGATAATGAATTTTTTTTTAAAACCACGTTGAAATCCTAAAAAAAGGGGTATATATTAAAATATATGCTATTTAATGGACGATAGAGTACATGGTCGAAAGTTGGCTGTTTTTTCATTCAGAACGTTTTTAAAAGCTTCAATTAATATATTAATTAAAGAAAAAATATATTTTGGGTATTAAGCATGAAAAGCAATAATATTTTGGATAAAGAAAAATTTATAGAGCGCTTAAGGCTGATCGCCCAACCTAACCCCGGAGCGTTTGCGGCTAAGTGTGAGGGGATAAGCGATCAACTATTTAGGAGCTATTTGGCTGGAGCGGTTCCCGGCATTGATAAAGTTATTGTTATCGCAGAACAAGCCGGTGTCTCTCTTGACTGGCTGCTTACCGGAAAGGAAAACCCCCATGAATGCCCCGTGGGTTGTGATAAGGACTTGCAAGAAATCTGTAAAGCTCTTAAAATGCTACTCGAATCAGAAACAAAATGGGGCGAATTAGTGAAGGTGGGTATTAATGCGTGCAAGGAGGGACATAATAACCAATATGAGTTAGTTAAGCTTAAAGACCGGATAAATGAATTTATTCTTTAATTGACCCCTGCTGTCAATAGTGGACACCGATAATATTCATACCGCACATCTTTCCTGGTAAAATTGTTGTTCATAGGCCACGGGGGATAGGTACCCCACAGCCTGCCTGCGTTGTCTGTTGTAGAATATCTCGATATATTCGGTAATCTCTCTGATTGCCTGTTTTCTTGTGGTGTAGCGTTGGTGATAGACAAGTAGATCGGAAGAGCACACG
>JAQTUQ010000002.1 GCA_028707255.1 Dehalococcoidales bacterium | reverse complement strand
GAGGGTTCGTACAATGAGACACAGCTTAAAACGCATATACTGCGCAGTTTAAAGATGATTTTCCTGCTGCTTGTACCGGCAGTTCTGATTGTTTTGTTACTGGCAGATAAACTGCTGTGGTTTTTCGGTGCTCAGTATTCCGCAAGCGCAACGGAGTTGGTACGCATAATGACACTGGCGGTGCTACCGCTTGCGGTAAATATAGTCTATCTGAATATTAAGAGGGTTCAGAAAGACTTGAAGATGATAGTTAGCATGCCGGTTTTTATTGCCGTTATTTCGATTGTACTGGCTCTGATACTGCTCCCGCGGATGGGCTTCAACGGAGTAGGGATAGCTTGGCTGGCAGCACAGGGTTGCTGTGCTGTTGTGATAGTAGTAAACTGGCTTTGGAAATATTTTTTCAGTAAATGACCAACAATCACTATAATTCGTGAGTTTTAAAGACAACAATGATAAAAAATAAACAGGATTACCTTAATTATCTGGAAGAAGATAGGATTGCTTTACGAAGAAAAAAGCAAAATCTGCATGGCAAATTGAAAGATTTTATTTTGCCTGACTGTGCCTGGCGATTTGAAAAAATACTAAGAACCACAGAATATCACTTGAATTGTAACCACAAGTTACGTTATTTGTTATATTATTACAGATTGCTAAGACTTTGCGATAAAATGGCGATTTACATACTGCCTAATTGTTTTGGTCCGGGTCTTAACATTATTCATTTAAATGGCATATTTGTATGGGGTAAAGCGAGGATTGGTAAAAATTGCAGGATTTATCATGAAGTTACTATTGGCTCTACCCCCTCTACTCAACTAGGCCCAAGATTAGGAGATAACATCTTGATTGGTGCTGGAGCAAAAATATTGGGGGATATAGAAATTGCAGATAACATTGCTATCGGAGCCAATTCAGTAGTTATCGATTCCTTTACCGAAAAGGGAATAACAATTGCAGGTATTCCTGCAAAGAAAGTCTCGAATAATGGCTCTGCGGATTATATTAACGAAATGTCCTCTTGGTTAAAAAGAAATTCTTAAAATTTGATTGCATCGTTAACTATACGGCATTTAAATTTAAAAATTTGGAGTATATTTGAGAAATTTCTGATTCAATTTACATAAATACAAACTACTTATACTTTTTAATAATATTTTCAATTAACCTTGGATAATATAAAGCTATTTGTTTAACCTGCTTGGTTTTTTCCTTGAGAATTTCACTTATGCTTTCTCTATTTTCCCAAAGAGAGTCAATTTTATTTTTAGTCTCCTGTAAAATCTCATCATAATTTGGCTCTCTTAAATCAATAATATAACCTGCTTGCCCCATAGTATCACCTATAATGCGATAATATTTATCTCCATAGGCGAAAGTAATAGTAGGAACACATAGTGATGTAGAAGCAATTGTTGCATGCATTCTGCCGCCTATGAACATATCACAATTCCCAATAATTCCTTTGAGTTCATCTGGCATATACTTGCCTCGAATTATTGTAGTCTTGTTTTTATTTTTTAACTCATTATAAATGAGACTATTCACATATCTATCGTCATTTTTATTGTCAGATAACAATCCGCCATACATATGAGATAATAAACATACATTAGCATCAAGTTTGTCAATAGTATAATCAACAGTTGTTGTCATTAATCGAACATACATTTCCTGTCGTTCTTCAATACTAACTGATTCTCCAAAGGAAAACCTGTTCATTTCTAGCCAGTTTGGAGAAAAGCAAATGAGCGGTTTATCGTTTTTAACAATACCTTCTTGATTAAGAATTGTATAAACCTTTTCCTTATCTGAGGGTTCCAGAAGAAAACCCGGGTCTGAAACGAAATGTATCCTTGAAATATCTATACCTAAATCAAGACAATATTGGTAATTATTCTTTTCTCGTAAAGCTAGTAAATCGACCCTATTTAATATCCTTTTTGCAAGCCATTTATTACGTGTTGTAATAAATGGTCCTGCACTTGAGGGTGTTGTTACTAAAGGTCTTGCAAATATTAAACTGGCAAGTAGAGTTTGCAATAAACTTATAGTTACTGATGTAGAGCCGTATAAGCTCTCGTTTAAATGCTCTGTATTATTATCGATAACAACATCATATTCGCTATATGGAATTACTATTCTTTTATTGAATTTCTTAAGAATACGAAATAATGCACAGCGAATATAATCATATGGAATAAGAAGTACGCTACTGAGGAACCATAATTTCCCCCAAGGTCTCCACCAAGGGTGTTGAATTAATTTTATGCCTAGTTTCTCAAGATATTCATACTTTTCTGGTAAGTAACTTAAAACAACTATATTTGCATCAGGCATAAAGTTTCTAATGCCTATAAGCAAACCCATTAAAGTCGCCATCACTCCCATGTTTTCCAGAGGTGCTAACCGACAAATAAGTATGCTAGGTGACTTCATAGTTACTCATTATAACATACTCATTATTCCCAGATTGATAACATTTAAATAATTTAAATCAGTAGCTATAGTGCCTCTTAGACGAAAGATTAAACTACCATTTATAATACTCAATTTACTTGAAATGTCACTCTGAATTGCTTCAGACATAGATGCCAAAGCCCCTAAAGGTAAGAAATGCAATCCCGGAGTGCCGCTGCCTATACGGGTAAAATTAGCCGACACCTGGGCAAGTCCCTTATGTGTGATTTCAAGAGGGAAAGACGCCCAGCCGGTAGTGCAGGTTCCCACCCCCTGCCACAACTGAACAACGCTGATATCGACAGAGCCTCTGTCCACCCACAGGAAAACATCTATCGTATTTGCGTTTCCAAGGTTAAACTGGCCATCCGTCAAATCCCAGCTAATCAGATTATCCGCACCACCTGCGGAAAATTCCCCGCTCGCTCTTTCAATGCCGTTAACCTCGATAGAATAACAGAGCCTGGTTGCCGCAGGTTCGCCACCGAAACTGTCAATGTGAATATTGAGTCTCTGGCACAGCCGGCGAACTTTCAATCTGGAATCGGACGGGTCGCAAGTTGTCAGGTTGGCAGTATAATCCGCTATCGACGGTTTCGATGTCGCCGTTATTATTCCCGTAACCGCCGCAAGATTCCCCGAATCCTGCAAAGAGGGTGTATAAATGATGGTTTCCGTCATTTCCTGTGTATCCGAATGATATTTATTCGTCATCTCTACGCTCCCTGCCCTTCATAATCAACCTGATAATCCGCTTCTCCGCTTCCGTTTGCCACCTGCAAAACCAGGCGATGCCACTGACGCTGGTAATGCAACCGGGCGATTTCTCCCGGTAAGAGGGTGTTCTCAGCTATAATTTCTACAGCGATACCGTTTTCGCCGGCGTATCCCGACATTTTGTATTTGAGGGAAGCGGGAGAGCCGCTATTTTTCAGTAGTATAGTCTTTTCCCCCAGCTCGGTTGTAATCCAATCCAGCACATCGCTATACTCAGCGGTAGTCGTGCCTGTAGTAGAGCCTCTGTCGATTTTCCACATATAATAAAACCTCCGATAGAACATTTGTTCTTATTCTAGGAGGTTGTATCTATTTCAGTCAACGGGATTTTGTCGCAGCGGTTATGCGGTTATAATTTTAATCGAAATAGGCTGTACTTTTTCATCGAAGCGGGGATGACACGCGCCTGAGGGAATTTGACTCTGCGATACCTTGTTTCAAGCTTTTACTTCCCTCATTTCCTTATCCAGCATCTCCCCGAAGCGGGCGCCGGAGAAAAACAGGTTGGTAAAGTAGCTGCGGGCGGAGGCACACTGCAATAATCCCAGGTTTAATTTACTATTTAAGACAGGCGCAATGCAGTTATCGAAATATTTTTCAAAAATCAGTATCGGAATTGTATTCAGTTTCTTGTTGTATTTCCTCATTTTTCCGCTGGAGTCCAGTATATTGGAAGCCAGTTTTTTCATAACGGCGGCAGCATCTGCATTTTCAAATTCGTTTCGGGAAGGGTTATCGTAGAGGTATAAATAGCTGGCCAGCCCCAGCAGAAAAGAGCCTTTTATGACGTCGTCGATTTCGTCTTTAATATTCGATGGCAGTAGTTCTATCGATTGCTTTTTAAGGATGCGATTGTAAAAGCTGATTTTTTTCTCGATACCGGGCAGGGAGATAGCTTCACCGCTGTTTTTGCCCTGCAATATTTCTAACAGCTTTTGGCATAACCACTTGATTTTCCCGTAGGCAATCGCATTCGATTTCTTCAGATTTTGATACTCATCTGTTGTGAAATAGTCTTCAGTTCTGGTAACTGAGGAAGTGATAGATTGATATAAATCTGTAAGTTCTGCAAAATTATCTGTCATTTACTTTCTCCGTTACTTCAGGGCATTTATTTTATAAGTGGCGCGCCTGGGGGGATTCGAACCCACGACACCCGGTTTCGAAGACCGGTGCTCTATCCACTGAGCTACAGGCGCTTGATTGAAAATTAAAGCTAAATCTGCCGTTTTTTATTGTCTGTCTAATTAACATAACTTATTTTTGCTAACCATTTGCTAACGGATGTTTTTAATGGCTTCTTGTGTTTAACCATTATACTTTGTGCTGAGTACATCGTCAAAACGTTGGGCTGCTGCCTCTTGCAGTCCGGGTGCTACATGGCTATATGTGTCAAGTGTAATCTGTATGCCGGAATGTCCCAACCTTTCCTGAACAATTTTAGGATGAGCTCCTTGTTTGAGCATTAAACTGGCATGAGTATGCCGGGCATCGTGTAAACGGATTGGTTTCAATCCCAGGCGTTTGATTAATTTAGACCATGCATGTGTTATTGTATTAGATAATAGTGGTTTGCCATCGATATTACAGAATACAAAGTTCTCATCTGTTATTGGTGTTCCCAATCTTTCAAGTTGCTGTTGTTCTCTATGTTCTCTCAGTACTGATGTTGCAGAAGGTGATAGGGAAATCATGCGTTTTCCTTTTGCGGTCTTTGGTGCGCTAAAGATAATCTCTCCACCTATTAGAACATGCATGCTTCGGCAAACATGAATTTGGCAAAGCATTAAATCGACATTTCCCCATTTTAAAGCTAAAAGCTCTGACCTTCTCATTCCGGTAAATAATGCGGTATAGAATAGGGCATAATATGGGCTGCCTTTGGCTTGTTCGATAAAAGTGGTTAATTCATACTCATTCCATATTTTCATTTCAGTACATTTCGGCTTGGGTGATTTAACAGCATCGGCTACATTTCGGGTAAGTAATCCCCATTCAACCGCAGTTTGTAATGCTTTGTGCAAGGCGGTATGGTGGTGTCTAACGGTCTGTGCGCTTAATCCAGTCGCTAATTTATCTGAATAATAGTTCTGCAAGTGTTCCGGCTTTAATTGTGTTAGATACTTACTTCCCAATGTTGGAATAATATGACGATGCATAATTAGCTGATAACCTTCCGCTGTCCTAGGGGCTAGGTTAATGTTTACATAGTCCTTGAGCCATCTTTCAAGGTATTCCAATAATGTTGTTTTGCTAGGTTTGATAAAGATACCATTATCAAGCTGATGCATTAGTTCAGACAGTCTCTTTTCCGCTTCTTTTTTTGTACCTTTAACAGTTAACCACTGTTGGTTTCTCCTTCCGGTTAATAGGTCTTTTTCAAGTTCGATAACAATTGAATAACTGCCTTTGCCTCTTTTTGTGATGTGTCCTCTCATTATTTACCTCTATGTTTCATTAAAAAATTCATTGTCTTCATCGTAAATGTGATTTGGGTTTAAGTCATATTTAGATAAATCAATCCCAACTTGTGCGTATAGTAATTCCGGATTTCCGGGATAACTACCATTGTTAATTTGCTCTGGATTATCTTCAATCTGTTTTACCCATTGCCTTAAAGACAATATTATCGCAATTACTTCGTCTTTGTTTAAACTATTCCATTCAGGTGCTTTAGATAAATTACATAAATGCCTTAAATATATCATCCTGTAATTAATGTTTTTGAACAATACTTGAGATGATGGTATATCTATAAGATGCCCAAATAACACTGAGGAATCTCTTTCATATAATTTATAATCTTCCTCAAAATCTAAATTAAAAATTGGTTCTTCTTCAATTATGCCATCATCTATATTAGAATAATGTATAAACATACCTGAATATGGCTGCCATTTATGCATTTCTTCCTTATAAGACAATAAGGGTATATGCTGTTCTATTGGCTTCATTAGTAGATAATATAGGGTTTTAAAGTCATTCATAGGATATCCGGAAACTGCTGCCCTGTACTCAGCATCAGCTAAATAATAGGATTCGAACCAGAGATCAGTAATATCTGTTATTGTTAAATATAATCTTGAAGCCCATTTAGCTTGTCTAATTGAAAATTTCTGATATGTGTTTACGGCATATCTCCATAACTGTAAAAGCACGTGTATAGATTCAATCGGCATAGGATAGTCTTTCAAATTATATAAAGACCAGTCTCCTTGTTGAATACTTTCCTTTTTGGGTAATTTATCCCTATCAATTTTAAAATCTCTAATAATATTCTGTACTGTTCTGACGGTAGGAATATCCCATCCATTCTTCATAACTATAGGACTATTTAATAACTTTTTATGAATTTTAGTTCCGCCTATCTTTTTACCAGCCTTTTCGCTTTGTAGACTAAGGTCAATAATGTAGTCCTTAAATTCCTGTGTTAGCCATGTGCCCCCCATATTTTCTCCTTTCACGAAAATTTTGCGAATATTTAAATGTATTAATACGAAAATGCGAAATATATATTAATATAACGAAATATGATGTATGCTTATAACACAATACACAGAAGTATAATACAATAAAACGAAAATAGCAATAAGGAAGGGAAGGAATTATGGAAAAGTTATTGTTAAAGCCTGAAGAGGTGCAAGAAGTGTTATGCATAGGTAGGTCTAAGGTCTATGAAATGCTGGCATCCGGGGAACTTCCTAGCATCCGGGTAGGTCGTTGCCTAAGAATATCAAAGATATCTTTAGAGCAGTGGATTAAAGATAATGAAAATGGTTTTTCGAATAAAGCTCAAATGGCATAAGGCGTTGGCGGTGGCGGTAGCCTCGCCATTAGCCTTATAAAAATACAGGAATAAGAATAGAGCTGAGCGGACACCGGGAGCGGTAGCCGTGAGCGGATAGACAGGGGGAATGCTAGGGGGTAAAAAAAATCCCCCTGGTATCCCTAAAACAAACTCAAAGTAATGGAGTGTAAATTTGTTAGTAAATATAAAAGAAGGATTAAAGACAGAATGTGTATGCCCTGATTGTGGCGTTATCTATGATAAATTTGTTCCATTGGCGCATTATGATAACCCATTTGCATGGCGTAGAGCCGGATATATAGTGATACTGTGTGAGCATTGTGAAAAGATTTATGAAAATATAAGAAAAAAATTAATGTTAGAGGACAAGTGGTATAGGACTGTTGATGGTAAAGAATATGGAGAATAAAGTTTTAACTGCGGGCGTTGATACAATAGAAATAGGTTATTGTATACAAAATTATGATGAAATTGTTATTCATTTTGAAGAGTTAGCAGAAGCTAAAGAGAAGGCTCAAAGCACTCAAGGTGATAATGATTTTAGTGGTGTTGAAATAAATGGTGTTTTGTTTATGGTACAAAGGACTGGTTCTCATAACTATAAATATGTGTTAATCAATTCCGATATGACAGTGAAGATAAGTGACAAAGCAAAGTCAGGTTTATATTATCCTGAAGTAATGATTTCTTACAGGTCAGAATTTCTCTGGCGTGTAGGTTGGCAAATAGCTGTCGATAGCATTGGAGCATGGGTAGATACTTGGGCTGTAGTTTGTCAGAATAAGATTTCAAGGCTTGATTGCTGTAGTGATATATCAATGCCTTTACCTGTGCTAGATAACGATTTAAAACAAATCAATACTAAGGCTAGAGCAAAGGATATAAGAATTGAAAATATGCAGTTCAGTAAAAAAATGCATGGTAAGCGCATTACCGGCTATGTGGCTGGTGGTAATCAATTGATGTGTCGAATATACAATAAAAGTTATGAGATAAATAAACATGGTAAACAATGGTTCAATGATTTATGGCTGGCTAATGGATTAACTGAGGGGCAGGATGTAACACGTGTAGAATATCAATGCAGAAGAGAATTTTTAAAAGAAATGCATATAGACAATACAAATGATTTACAGTATATGCTTGGTGCATTATGGTTTTATTTAACAAATGAATGGCTTCGGATAGTAGATACTGCTAAAGATGATAATAAAAAACGATTAGATAATATAGAGTTTTGGGATTTAGTAGTTACAGCTGTCGATAAATTCGGTATGTTAATCAAAGGAATGAATAGATATAAAATTATAGAGCCTAAGGAAACATTGCTTTTTAGACAAGCCCGGGGCTGTATGATATCAATAGGCGCACTGGGTTGCCAGGTGCTAGATAAAAATGGGGTTGAATATGGTATTAATGAAATTAAAGCTATGACTAGAGAACTGCTTAAAGACCCTAATCTATATAAAGACGTCGAAAAAAGAATGCATAAATTGAACGGTTTCCCCCCTACCTTACTAACAGGGGGGATGATAAACACAAACTATCAATGAAAAGATGTTGCTGTGATAGATAAAAATTTCTGTACAATAACTATAATTAGTGTAAAATAAAGGAAGTTTGAAAAATAACTAAGGTTGGTTAATATGATAAAGACTACAGAAGAAAAATTTAAAACTGTTATTGAGAAAAATACATTTTATTTCTTCAATTCAAGTTTTGAAGAAAAATATGAAGCTCATATAAATACGATTAGAGAAACGCTACTTGTCCTAAAAAATGAAGTGGAAATAAGAGGCTTAAATAGGGATATATTCAATAAATTGCTTGCAAAAAATGAATATGGTCTTTATGCTCTCTTGACTTTAACAGGTTTCTCAAATGAATCTTTTAAAAGATTGATTACCCTGATTCGTGTAGTAGATGATATAAAATTAGCAGAATTATCATTTAAAGATAAATGGTGTTTAGCTGAGGATATTGAAAATATCAAAGAGTGGAGTGATGATACAATAGCGAGAAAAGTTGTTCATGATGAATACTTTAGAGCTGGTATTGTAAATTTGTTTTTTGAAGGTGCGACTATTGCTTTCCTTGCAAATACTATCCCTCTTTTTGAGTTAAAGAAATTAAGCATTTCAAAATTACAGTTTGATATTCCTGCTATGATTGATACTTTAATAAGGTATAAGGAAAAAGGTTCATATTCAGGAAAGAAGGAAAACAATTCTGAATCAATTATAAAGGATATATTAGAAACATATGGTTTGGATTCTGAAGCAGGTGATTTAAGCGAATTAATAACGAATTCGCCAGATATAAAGCGTACTATGGATTTTATTATTCCTGATAAGAAAACTCCTCGTATCATAATAGAAAGTTCATTTTTAGTAACAACTTCTTCCGGACAAGGGGACAAATCGAAAACTGAAATTTCAATTCGTAGGCTAATAAAACAACATTATCCTAATGCGAAATTCATTGGTTTCGTGGATGGAATTGGATGGTATGTCAGGAAAGGTGACCTGAAAAGAATGGTATCTGCTTACGAAGATGTATTCACATTTCATAAAGATGAGTTAAAACGTTTCGAATCTCTATTAAAAGAAGAGTTTGAAATAAAATGATTGATAATTATTTAAACAAAATTATTTATGGTGATTGCCTCAATATATTCCGGGATATCCCGGATAACAGTGTCGATATTACTTTTGCGGATCCCCCTTTCAATTTGAATAAAAAATATCATAGTACAAAGGACAATCTCAAGTTACTAGAATATCTTGATTGGTGCGAAAAGTGGCTTAATGAGATGGTTAGAGTTACAAAACCAACAGGTTCGATTTTTGTACATAATATACCAAAATGGCTTACCTATTACGCTTCATTTCTAAATAAAAATGCTTATTTCAAACATTGGATTTCGTGGGATGCTCCATCAGCTCCAATGGGTAAAACATTACAACCATCACATTATGGTATTTTATTTTATGCTAAAGAGAGCAAGGATAATAAATTTTACGAAATACGTTATCGACATAAACGATGTCGTAAATGTAATTATCTTTATAAAGACTATGGTGGTAAAAAAGCAGGGCTACATCCATTTGGTCCTTTAGTATCTGATGTATGGACTGACATTCACCGCGTGAAACATAATAAATATCGTGATGAGCATCCTTGCCAATTACCGATTCATTTACTAGAGAGAATAATTCTCATGTCAACAGATGAAAATGATATAGTATTAGATCCATTTTCAGGGACTGGGACAACAGCTATAGCTGCAAAAAGATTAGGGCGGAACTATGTTGGTATAGAATTCGATAATGAATATGTTCAAATATCAGAAAATAAATTAAAACAAGAAGAATCGAATTCAAAAATCGATGATATTTGGGTAAGTTTCTTTTTACGTGATATTGTAACCATACGTGATAAAGACTGGGATAAATTATCAAAGACATTTATTATTCCAGAGAACATTGCCAACATAGATAAATCAGTTATTATTCCCAAGAATGGAAAGAACAATTCATATATTCTCAAAAAAGAAAGGATTGATGATTTACCTATATTTATCAGACAGCAATAATACAGTAGATAATTATAGTTCTGATATAGATTAAATGTTAGTAAAAATAGTTATATATTTTGCTAACATTTTGCTAACGGATTGAAAATAATGGGAAAAAATGAAGAGTAATTTTACGATTGAGGATGGATTTTGGATTTTTTGAAAAAACATGCTGTCAAACGTAAAAATATGAGAAAACAGACTTAACGGCAGATTCGAAGACCGATGCTCTATCCACTGAGCTACAGGCGCACTTCTAGAACGAGTTAATTATACTTTGCGGCAGGTGTAGCGTCAAAAGAGTAGTTCTGCCATTGCGAGGAGCGAAGCGACGCGGCAATCTCTATCGATGACAGTCAGGCTATTCGAAAAAGATTGCTTCGTCCTCCTGCGTCGTCCTCGCAAAGACATTTATTCTAGTACTTGATGAACATATCTCCCGAAACGCCGCAGATGCTGCATTTCTCAGGACGGTATTTCTCTATATTTCCGCATACGGGACAAAGGTAATAAAATTCTTCTTCCCCGTCCTTATCGATATTTTCCAGGGCTTCTTTATAAAGTTTGGCATGAACTTCTTCCGCTTTCATGGCAAATCTGAATGCGGTGGCAGCGGCTTTATTCCCTTCCGCTTCGGCTTCTTTTAAAAAGGCGGGATACATTTCCGTAAATTCATGGGTTTCGCCGCTGATGGCGTCCTTGAGATTTTCGGCAGTGGAACAGATTTTACCTGCCAGTCCGAATTCCTTTATCGCATGTACGTTTTCGGCATCAGCCGCAACTCTGAATAATTTGGCAGTGTTTGTTTTGCCTTCCGCCTCCGCTTTTTTACCGTAAGCCGTGTATTTCATTCTTGCTTTGGATTCTCCGGCAAATGATTCCATCAGGTTATTTGAGGTTTTCTCTTCGTTCATGTTAAGTCCTCCGTTTATGAAAATTAAAAAAGAGATGTTTAAAAAGGGGATAAAAATGGGGTGAGTGGAGGGATTTGAACCCTCGATCTTCAGGGCCACAACCTGACGCCTTAACCACTAGGCCACACCCACCATAGACATAATATTATAACTTAAACCGGCAGCCGCTTTCAATTTACAGGAAATTAACGCCTGTAAAGCTCGGCAATGGTAACTCCCTCGCCGCCTTCCCCGTATTCCCCCAGCCTGTAAAATTTAATAAGCGGATGATTTGCCAGTCTGTTATGTACCGCATTTCTGAGAGTGCCTCCGCTCTTGCCGTGCACAATTCGTATCATGATTATACCGTTCATAAAGGCATCGTTGATATACTTTTCGAGTATAGGCATAGCTTCATCGAGCGTCATACGCCGTATGTAGCATTCGTCGTCTATACCGGGTGCGTTATATAATTGTTCTTTTTTACGCAAGGGAATACTCCCGCCAATGATTTTACACCATAAAATGCGATTGGACAATACGCTAATTTATTACTTTTTAACTGCTGCGATAAAGATAGTTTAAAGTGGTATAGATAAAAATCTTTAAGAAGAAAAAATCCGTTCGTCCTGATCTTGTCGAAGGATGTACAATATAAAAAACTGAATACTATTCGATGACGCTATGGTTTCCCGATAAATCGGGATATCAGCATGACAGTGTTATCCTGAAGCTAACAGTTGTCAAATGGACTCACGGGAATTATTATAGATATAAGATATAAGTACTACCTCGGGAGGAATATATGTTCTGGGATAGCGGCATAGTTCTGACATGGATTATAAACTGGGTGATGATCATAATCTTCTGGGTCGGCATTATCGTTCTCATCGTTTGGGGTGTAACCAAGTTATTAAAGACAGGCAAATCGGCTGGTAGCGCCGGCGCGCTTGATATTGCCAAAGAGAGATATGCCAGGGGTGAGATAACAAAAGAGGAGTTCGAACAGATAAAGAAAGACATCGGTTGATATAAAAGGCAGGTTAAATATGTCCGAAACAACAGGCAAGAGGCTGATTAAAACAGTAATCAGAATTAACGGCATGTCGTGTGCCAATTGCGCTGCCAACATTGAAAAAAATTTATTGAAACTGCCGGGGATATATCAGGCTGCTGTCAATTTTGCCTCCGAAAAGGCGGTACTGGAATATGCTCCCGAAGAGATAAGGCTCTCCGCAATTATCGAAGCCATTACAGAACTGGGTTTTAAGCCTGTTACACTTAAATCATCCTTTACCGTCAGCGGCATGTCATGCGCTTCCTGCGTCGGCCGCGTCGAAAAAGTAATTATGAATGTACCCGGCGTGGTTTCGACAAGCGTTAACCTGGCAAACGGCCAGGCGGCGGTATCATATCTTGAAGATGTTCAACTATCCACTATAAAGCAGGCAGTAAGAGATGCCGGATTTGAAGTATCAGCCGAAACAGCCGCCCCCGAAGATGTCAGCGATACCGCCAACCGTGAGATTAAAAAATTAAGGACTATGCTGATAGCGGCAGCGATATTGGGAGTGGCTGTCTTGATTCTGGGATTTATGCCGTCGTTTACGGGCAAAGCCTATCTGTTATGGGCGCTGGCAACACCGGTACAGTTTTGGGCGGGATTAAGGTTTTATAAGGGGGCGTGGAGCGCACTCAAGCACAAAACGGCCGATATGAATACCCTGGTTGCCGTCGGCACTTCAGCGGCCTATTTTTACAGCGTGGCGGCAGTGCTCATGCCTTCCGCTTTCATCAGCGGTGTCATCGAGCCTAATCTCTATTTCGACACCTCGTCCATAATTATAGTACTGATTCTGCTGGGACGCTTTTTAGAAGCCAGTGCGAAAGGGCAAACCTCGGCGGCGATTAAAAAGCTGATCGGCTTAAAACCTAAAATTGCCTCAGTGATTCGCGACGGACAGGAACAACATATTCCTGTCGATGACGTAACTATCGGCGATATAATCGTCGTCCGCCCCGGCGAGAGCATCCCGGTCGACGGCATTATCCGCGATGGTTATTCTACGATAGACGAGTCTATCATCACGGGTGAAAGCATTCCCGTAGATAAAAAGACAGGCGATGAGGTTATCGGGGCTTCCATCAACCGCACCGGAAGTTTTCGTTTCGAGGCCACACGTGTAGGAGACAATACTACTTTATCACGCATTGTCAAACTGGTAGAGCAGGCGCAGGGTTCAAAGGCACCCATTCAGCGGCTGGCAGATATAATTGCCGCCTATTTCGTGCCCATAGTCATTTCGATTGCAATCATCACATTTATTATCTGGCATTTTGCCGGTCCGTCTCCTTCACTTACTTATGCCATTCTTAATTTCGTGGCGGTTTTGATAATCGCCTGCCCCTGTGCCTTAGGACTGGCAACGCCGACTGCCATCATTGTGGGAACCGGGAAAGGCGCAGAGAACGGGATTTTAATCAGGGATGCCGAAACGCTCGAAAAAGCGCATAAAGTAAACTCTGTACTGCTGGATAAAACAGGAACGCTGACATTGGGACAGCCGAAGGTTACAGAAATCATCATCACAAATAATATGACTAAAGATGAAGTTCTGCAACTGGCGGCTTCCGTAGAGAGCGGGTCGGAGCACCCGCTTGGACAAGCAATCGTCTATGAATCGAAGCAGAAGGAATTGGAAATGCTGCCGGTAAGCGGCTTCAACGCCATACCGGGGCATGGGGTCGAAGCCATGGTAGATAAAAAACAGATTCTTATCGGCAATCTCAGGCTGATGAAAGACAAAAATATCTCTCTGGATGGGGAGGAGGAACAGGCGCATATCCTCTGGGAAAAGGGGAAAACTGTGATGTTTATGGCTATCGATGGGAGCCTGGGCGGTATGATTGCTTTATCGGATACCATCAAACCGGGAACTGCGGAAGCTGTTAAAAGATTGCAGGGGATGGGTATTGACATCACAATGATTACGGGCGATAACCGGCGTGCGGCTGAAGCCATTGCGCGGCAGGTCGGTATAGAAGATGTGCTGTATGAAATCCTTCCGGAGCATAAGTCTGACGAAGTCCGTAAACTACAGCAGGCAGGTAAAATAGTGGCCATGGTGGGAGACGGCATCAACGATGCGCCGGCGTTGGCACAGGCGGATATCGGTATCGCTATTGGTACCGGAACCGATATCGCTATGGAAACGGGCGATATCACTTTGATGAGCGGTGAATTGAAGGGAATCGCAGGAGCTATCGATTTAAGTAAGCGAACAATGAGAACAATCAGGCAGAATCTCTTCTGGGCATTTGCTTACAATGTGCTGCTAATACCGGTTGCTGCAGGGATTTTATATCTGTTTTTTAGTGGCGGGACGGTGCCTTCCGGTTTGCATTTTGCCCTGGGTGAATATGGTTTCTTGAACCCGATATTGGCGGCGGCTGCTATGGCATTAAGCTCGCTAACGGTCGTTTCCAATTCGTTGAGACTAAAAAATTACAGGCTTAAATAAGTCCTGTTCCGATAGGAGGACGCTATGAAAGACGAAAATATAATCATCAGCCCTGATACCGAAAAGCAGCAACGCATTCCGCCGGGGCAAAGAGAAACCGACCGGTTTCCCGTTTTACATCATGGAGCAGTGCCGAAGACTGATACATCCGGTTGGCAGTTTACATTTACGGGACTGGTTCAAAAATCCTTTGTACTGGATTATAAATCATTCATGGCTCTACCGATGGTGAAGGTGTTTTCGGATATCCACTGCGTTACCGGCTGGTCTCAATTGAACATGCTCTGGGAAGGGGTCAGTTCGCGTGAAATCATTGCTTTGTCCGGTATCTTGCCTGAAGCAAAGTATGTAATTATCAATGCCGAAAACGGGTTTACAACGAATCTGACGCTAACAGATTTTATGCAGCCCGATGTGCTTTTTGCTGTTAAATATAATGAAGTGCCTCTTTCTATAGATCATGGCGCACCTGTCAGGCTGGTAGTGCCGCGCCTGTATTTCTGGAAGAGCGCCAAGTGGGTTACCGGTGTCGAGTTTACGGATGGTGACAGACCGGGCTTCTGGGAGACGCGTGGTTATCATAATCACGGCGATCCGTGGACGGAAGAGCGATACGGGTAAGCTGAGTGTTAAATTTATCGATTAATTCCGGCCCTTCTATAAACTGGTACCCGATATAATTTTCAATTCCCCAGGTGGTATTTATCTGCCCGCCGATATCGGCGCTGATTAGTAATGCATTCATCTTTTTCCTGGCGGCATAGATACAGGCTGTAATACCGGCCCACACGGCTCCGATAATAATCGTATCATACACCATTATACCTCCCGCTTTAGCTTTCAATTAATGATTATAGCAGGATTTTAACATGGTAATGATAGCAAATCGATATAATGTGCAAAATAAAACAAAAAATGTATTATAATGTGTATAAGAATTCATATCATATAAGGAGGATGCCATGTCTTATACCGCCAATGATTACAGCAATCTTCTCGGAATGCAGGGGTTCAGTGAAACCATTCTGAAGAATCACTTTACGCTTTACCAGGGGTATGTCAATAATACCAACAAACTGATGCAGCTACTGGATAAGATGTTAAAAGAAGATAAGGCGGGTACCCCCGAATATGCCGAATTGAAAAGGCGCATGGGATTCGAGTTCAACGGCATGCGTCTCCATGAGTTCTACTTCAACAACCTGGGAGGAAAAGATAGTCCTGACGATTATCAAAAGCTTATAAAGGAAATAGAACAATATTTCGGTAGTTTTTCACAGTGGGAAAAGGATTTTAAAGCCACCGGTATGATGCGCGGTATCGGCTGGGTTATTCTGTATCGGGATAATACCAACGGCAGGCTTTTTAACCAGTGGATAAACGAGCATGAAACAGGGCACTTTGCCGGTTGTGCCCCTCTTCTCGTAATGGATGTCTTCGAACATGCCTTTATAACCGATTACGGGCTTAAGAGGGCAGATTACATTGGGGCATTTTTTAGTAATATACTCTGGGATGAGGTGGGGAAAAGGATAAAATAAAAAATTAGCCTTAAAATTACTAAAAACCTATTGACAACAGTCTGCGCAGGGTTTATTCTAACGGTAAACGTAATAAAGGAGGCACCAAGATGCAAGGATATTGTGTTAAATGCCGCGCCAAAAAAGAAATGAAAGATGCCAAAGCCATAACCATGAAGAATGGCAGACCGGCGACGCAGGGTATTTGCCCCTCCTGCGGCACAAAGATGTTTAAGATTGGCAAAGCCTAAACTTATTCATCTTGACAACTTAATAGAAGAATAGAAAACCCGTAATATACCCGAAAAATTTCTTGCCAGTCAATAGATCAAAGAGAAATCCAGTAGGGTATAAAGGGTTTTTGTATTTTAACTGAGAAAGCATATTATAAATGACAAATTCCGTAAATATAGACGAAATTATTCGCCGTCTTGGTAAATTATATCCTGATGCCAAAATAGCTTTAAAGTATTCCAATCCGATGGAACTGCTGGTAGCGACCATACTTTCGGCGCAGTGCACCGACGAAGTCGTGAACCGGATTACCCCTCCGCTTTTTAAGAAATATCTTTCTGTGGAAGACTATGCTTCGGCTGATATCGCCGAGTTCGAGCAGGATATAAAATCAGCCGGCTTTTATCATAATAAAGCTAAAAACATCATCGCATCCGCTGAACTGGTTATCGAAAAATACGGAGGCAATATTCCGTCTGTTATGGAAGAATTAATTACTCTTCCGGGCGTTGCCCGCAAAACGGCTAATATCGTGCTATACAACGCTTTCGGAATTACCGAGGGGATCGCAGTTGATACTCACGTCAGCCGGCTTTCTCAGAAGCTTGGATTAAGCAGTAATAACGACCCTGTAAAAATCGAAAAAGACCTGATGCAGATAATACCGCGCCGGATATGGGGCTCTTTCCCTTATCTGTTAATCGAACACGGGCGTGCTGTATGTATTGCGCGCAAACCTAAATGTGCAATTTGTAATTTAAATGACATCTGTCCCTCTGCCCCGTAATCTCAATTAAAATCGCCTTCAGTATAAAATTACTATTGCAATCACAGGTGAATATCTTATATTATATGACTGTATCCTCCGCTTATCGCGGCGGATTAGTAGGCTTCGTTTTGAAGGAGGCATCAAATGAAATTAATAGTTATCGGACTCGGACAATGCGGTGGCAGGATTGCCGATGAGTTTACCCGCATGGGTAGACGGGCTATGGAGATGAGAAACATTGAAGTAATCGTTGATTCTTTTGCCGTCAATACCGATACGGCAGATATGGCGACTATACAGACGATCAAAGCGGATTACCAGCATCGCATACTTATCGGAGCCGGCAAAACACGCGGGCACGGTGTAGCCAAACTGAACGAGCTTGGGGCGGAGATAGCAAGAGAAGACGCCGATAAGATACTGGATGCGCTCAGGGCTGCCAAAAACCTTTACGAAGCCGATGCTTTCATGATAATCAGCTCGACTGCCGGAGGTACCGGTTCGGGTGCCATTCCTATCATTACCAATGTCTTGAAAGAAAGATTTGCCGATAAACCGGTTTATACTATTCTTGTTTTACCCTTTGAACATGAGGAAACGGCTGAGGAAACGGCAATTTACAACACCGCTGTCTGCCTGAAATCGACTTATTCGATTGCGGATGCCGTGATACTTATTGATAACCAGAGATATATCAAAAAAGACTTTTCACTGAAAAACAATATCTATGAAATTAACAGGCTGATAGTAGAACCGTTCTTCGATTTGCTGTGTGCCGGAGAAGAAAAGAAGCACAAAAACATCGGAGCAAAGGTGATGGATGCCGGAGATATCATCCAGACACTATGCGGATAGACGGCAATCGGTTACGGTGAAGTAAAACTGCCGTTAATTACATTTCCAACCGATTGGTCGGGAAACTTTAATAAAAGAGGAGAGAGGTCATTTAAGGGGCTTCAGGCAATGGACGAAGCCATTAAAGAGCTTTCAATCGAATGCGATCCGCAGGAAGCCGGACGCGCTTTATTCCTGGTTTCCTCTCCCGGTAAAGAGATGGATATGACACTGATAAAAGAGCTGGGAGACCACTTAAGAGGATTGGCATCACAGGCTGTTATCAGGAACGGAGATTATCCGAGGGAAAAGGGATTGCTGGATGTAACCGTTATACTTTCGGAACTTTCGGATGTAGCCAAGGTACGAAACTATTATGTGAAAGCATCCGAACTGGCGCGATTCGTAAAGCAGAGACAGGGAGAAAGAGAAGTAAAGGCCAATCTGGTTCACGATGCCGGCAAGGATGTGCCGACACTGCTATAATAAATTATTTTTATCGTTAATTACAGGATTGATTAGTATCAAATATGCGTATTAATCAATCCTGTTTTCATCACGACTGGCAAATAAAAAAGTATAGTCATTAACATATTCATTGGTTGAGATTGCGGCGTGGTTCGACAGGCTCACCACGAACGAATTTATTGGGACTCGTCGCAACGGCAATAAAAAATCCACTCGCCCTGAGTTTATCGAAGGGTTAAACGGGCGGATTTTTAAATCGGTTTAAATGTGTTATAACTGCTATTATTACCTTTTCCGGAAAAACGAGAATCGCAATGGCAGGCTTTTTATTCCACGTGCTTCTTTATAATGGATAAGTAAATTCGGCAATTGTGCCGTTAACGTTCACGATATAATTCTGCCCTCGTATAAAATTGCTGCCGAGATTGACGGTTTCCTCGAAGAAGCTGTAAACCTGAATGCATATGGCGTCTTTGGGTCTTTGCACGGTTACCGTGATATTAATTATGTTACCGTCTTTCTCCATCGTGATATCCTTCAGTGAAGTGCATCCGTCCGGCAATCCCCCTTTGACATAAACAAAAACCTGCTCGGGATATGATTCGGCAATCCGTATATCGACTTCATGAATCGGAGCCGGTTTTATTTCAATATCAGTGTTTCCGTCTGCATCTTTCAAACAGTGAGAAAAAAAGATCAATGCCAGAACTGAAACAACTATTCCCGCTGTTAAAAATAGCCTGTGCATAATAAACCCCTTCTACTTATTATTCTATATCATTCGACTTGAAATTTGTCATAGTTTTATTAAAATATATTGATAAATTAATGCTATAATCATAAAATATATAACGAAATAAAAGATACGGAGGTTAGTTTTTGATATGCCTAAAGAGAAAAAGAAAAGCGATTCTCAGGAACTGGGCAAAATAGAAAAGCCTGAGGCGGAAAAGTTTCAAAAGGGCAGGAAATTGATTTTTGTCCCGCTGTTGTTTGCTCCCCATGAAAATGAAACTGAATTGCAGAAATTACATGATAAATACTGGCAACAGGTAGCAGAGCAGATTAATAACCTTGAGAGCAAACTGCTGGATATCACCAGGGTATATCATGAATTCATTTGCACCGAGGGGGAGGAAGGCCTCAAGGAAATCGAACGTATGGATGCAGGAAGTTATGACATCGTAAATAACCTGGTAAAAAAGGGCTCGAAACTGATGGCGGCGGAAAGCGTCGAACTGCTGGGTGAATTCATGGATTGGAACAAATGCCTTTCGACAAGAATATCCAGCCAGAAGGTAATTACGAAAATATACGAATTCTATAACGAGGCTTTAAAAAGCAGGGAAGAATGGATTAGGAAGGGCATCGATTTGACTCTGGGAGAAGATGAATTCGGGTTGTTGATAATGAGGGAAAATAACAAAATACAGTTTCCATCGAACGTTGAGGTATTTTACGTAGCCCCGCCGAGTCTGGACGAAATCAAACGCTGGGTTCGCGAAAAGAGGTCGTCCCTGCCGCAAACCCCAAAAAAGGAAGAAAAGCCGGCAGCCAAGAAATCCGCGACAAAGAAGACATCAGCTAGAAAGATAAGTAAATAGTACTATAATATATCTATAAAAAAATATATAGTTTAAAGCGGTGACGTTAACGTCACCGCTTTCGGTTTTCCAGAGGATAATTTATACTTTAATGATATAAAAAGTAGTATCAATATAGTCATCGGATGAGAGGACTATTTCAGTATTACGATATTTTTCATGTATAATGTTCAACGCTTCACTTTCATCTTCTGCGTCTATTTCGATGATGCGATTTAGGGTTTCAATAATTTCAACATTAAATTTACTCATTTAACTTATTCCTCTTTAAATTATTTTATGATATTTGCCACCACCTAGAAATTCCAAATAACCTTTATCACGCAGTAATTGAAGCTGTTGGCGGATTTTTGCTTTTATATGATGATTCTCAGGATGTTTTAATGCCAAGTATGATTCAAATTCATAAATCTGCTTGAGAGTAAATGTATTGCTATCAATTAAGTTCATATAATGCAACACATCCAAAAGCCATCCCCTATTTTCTATGTCCTCGGTTACTAATGCATTAGAGCGTGAAACAAGTTCCATTACTGTCTTTTTAGGGATTATATTCTTGTTACGAATTATATAAATCCGCCCTTGTTCTGGAACACCGCCAATAAATATATTACAGCCAGTCCACCCAGAACGTCGAGCATTTTCTGACAAGGGTTTGCGTTTCTCAATAATATTAGGTATGAAAAAGTGTTTAGGAATTAATATGAGGTTTTCTAACATCAATTCGTTGCGATAATAACTCATAAAAAGAAAATCAGGATTTGTATTACTCGTTATACGTTGAATCATAGTATTATAGGAACCATTTACAAATCTGTTACCTATACTTCCACTTTTACTTTTCAATTCAAAGATGTTATTACAACAAAGGCAGTAAAAATCGGATACGGCAGCATTATTATCAGAGTGTTGGAGTTTGAGATTACCACATCTAGGACAATACAAGTTATCTAGTACCCAGCCCTCAGTTAAACGTCTGGCTTTTTGAGATTCGCTTTTATAGCCGGTTGCAAGGGATTCTTTGAAATTTAGATTGATTTCCATTTGAATGTCCTTATATATTAAGAAGATTATATCATATAGTAATACAATTATTACCTTTATAATTATTACGTAATTCCCTATCTTTCCTTCCCTCCCGACGTTAGAATATATGTAGCAATACTACTGACTAAAAAGATAGAGGGTGTTTGTATGGCTATTAAAAAATATCTAATGTTATTTTTAATATTTACTCTGTGTGTTTTATCCGCATCTGCCTGTTCTGTTAGCGATGAAACTATATCTAAAACCACCGGGAATCTGCAATTTTATATCGAAAATAATTCGGGGATTCCTCTTTGGGGAGCAAAAATTGTATCCGAAGAACAACCTGAAGGGCAGTTGAAGGTTACCGGTATTACCGGCGACAGCGGAATAGTCACTTTCAAGAATATCGCTGCCGGTGAATACAAGTTTTATATCAGCAGATTCGATTATTTTCCTGTTGAGGTTTTGTTGACCGTACTGGAAGGGCAACAAAAAGAAATTAATATCAAGATGACGGTTGAACAAAGTGCAACTAACACAATTACCACATCGCCTGCAAGGACATCTTTTGCGAATTTGGCTGCCAATCCCGAAAGCTACAACGGAAAATATATTATCATCGAGGGATACTGGTTCAGCGGATTCGAGATTGTCACGCTTGCGGAAAGATTGGAAGCCTCTGATTTTGCCGAGGGTAATGTGCAACCGGCAGGAATTAAAATCTGGATAAGCAGCGGATTGTCTCAAGAAGTCAGCGATAAACTGTATTTGCAGGAAAATAACGCCACCGGATATCCTGCATATTACGGCAAAGTAGAATTGACCGGAGTACTTGAATACGGCGGGGAATACGGGCATCTTAATAGCTATTCCTATCTGTTGACCATCTATGAATCCCTCTGGATTGATTGGGAGCCTTAGGAATAGCATTTATTTATCATTCATTTCTTGCAAGTAAATGTTGGAATTGGGTGGTTATTATACTATGCTGCCTGATATTGAGGCATCCTTAGCCTTGCTTCTTCCCACCCCCCGGATTCTTCAGTCACCCCTTGTGACTTCCAGAATGACAGCACTTAAATTGTCATGCTGGAGTCCCGATTTATTGAGACGAAGCATCTTGGGTGGGGTAGTTATTTTTTAGGCTATTATACAATGGACTTTTGCTGCCTTTATTTTCTCCACAGCAGGTATATCAGCAGTACACAGATGCTATATTCCGCTGCTAAAAGCAGGAGCGCCATAGGTATGCTGATGGGAATATTTGCTTCGGGTGACGGAATAAACCGGTAGGCGTGTACACTACCGGCAATCAAGGCGGCAATTAATATAGCGGAGAAGCCGATTCTAAACGGCGGTGATTTCAGTTTTTTAAAGTCGGGATTAAAAGTGAAATAGATAGTTGCGGAATATACTCCGAGTATTATAAGTACCAGCAGAGTTGAAATTATAATGGTTCCTATCGCATATGCAGTCAGTGCTTCCCAAACCATGCGCATAGTCAACGCAACCACCAGCAGTGTTACCGTGCTCAGAAACCATAGCTTTAATGCATTGATTTTCATTTTCACTATCTCCGATAAGTCAGTCAACTCTGTTATAGGAAAATGTGATTACCTGTGCGTCCTCTGGTAAATGCCTGTTATCATTGTGGATAAGATAATGTGTCCATGCATTGCCTCGAGCACCTCTTTTCTGGTTGCTCCCGGTTTAGCGTCAATCATCTTATCCAATGCATATAAATGGAACTGATAACGATGCGGCAGTCCGGGAGGAGGGTAGGGTCCGTAATACCCGATAGTTCCGGCGGTATTCTTACCCTGCATCGAGCCGTTTTCCATTTTGAGCTTATTGGGAATGGCTTGCGGAAGACTTTTGCTGTCAGGCGAAATGTTAAATATTATCCAGTGGGTAAATAATCCGGATGGGGCGTCGGGGTCATCCATGATTACTGCTAGCGACGCGGCATTTGCAGGAATATCCGACCAATTGAGGGCAGGAGAGATGTTTTGTCCTTCACCGGTAAACTTTGCCGGTAAAACTTCATTGTTTTTAAAGTCGGGGCTGGATATAGTTAACATAATAACCTTCCTCCCTCGAATATCAATTTTATATCAGTTCGATAAGCTGTCCCAAATTGGTTATCCTCGGTTCTTTGATACCATCGTTTTTATAATAATCCGAGCGGTCGAGCAAAATTCCCGACATCCCGGCATTTATGGCTCCCAGTACATCTATCTTATACTGGTCTCCGATATATATTGCCTCTTCGGCTTTGATTCCGGCTCTGTCTACGACCGCTTCGAATATTTGGCGGTGCGGTTTGGTAAAACCGACTTCCTGGGATGTAACAATCACATCCAGCAGCGTATTGAGCTGTAATCTTTCCAGCATTGCCGTCATGTCTCTATCCGCGTTGGAAACAAGCCCGGTTATCAATTCCCTGTTTTTTATTTCGGTAAGAGTAGGAATTACGTCTTCGTAAATAACCATTTCATATTTAAAGTTTTTCATTTCAAGAAGCAGGCCTGTTATCAGTTCTTTTGTAGGCATGATTCCGGCTTCTTTTAAAAATACCGCTTCATATTGTGCCCAGAGATTCTTTTTTTCATCGTCACTGCGTTTGGCGAGAGCGAGCTTTGCATTTTCATCATAAAAATACTCGTCTGCGGCAATTATGGGAGCTGAAAGCTGCTGCGGCTTAAAATCGAATCCGAATTGTTTTAATGCATTCGCCTGACTTTCTTCTCTGGGGGGATCGTAGCAAACGAGGGTATTGTACATATCGAAAAATACTGCTTTTATCATGACACTCCTTATTCGTAGGGGTATTTTAGCTTATTAACATTCGTTCTGTAAAGCTTTCCGCAAAGAGGGAATAGGATGAGAATAGAAAATCTCTATAAGACGATAATATTGATATTCTGCCCTGTCAAGAGAAATCGTTTAGCGGTTATATCTTGAATTAATTGACTTGAACTATCTTGTATTGCTATCATTTAAACATGAATACACAGAGAATTGCGCTTTTTCCAACAGGTACGGAAGTCAGTAAAGACGGTCATCTTGTCATCGGCGGATGCGATGCGGTTGAACTGGCTAAGGAGTACGGCACACCTCTATACGTTTTCGATGAAAATACCCTGCGCAGTATGTGCCGCGAATTCAAGAGCGAGTTTAGCCGGAGATATGAAGATACCACCGTTGTATTTGCCAGCAAGGCATTCCTGAACCGCTCGGTCGCTTCTATATTAAAGGAAGAGGGCATCGGGCTCGACGTGGTTTCAGCCGGCGAGTACTCGATTGCTGAATCCGTCAACTTCCCCAATGATATGATATACCTGCACGGCAATAATAAATCGGTTGAAGAGTTGAAAATGGCGTTAAGAAACCGTATTGCCCGTATTGTGGTAGACGGCTTCGATGAGCTTAAACTGCTGGCAAAGCTGGCTGAAGAAACGGGATGCATACCAGATATACTTTTACGGATTACTCCGGGAGTGGATGCGCATACTCACCAGCATATAACGACAGGTGTTTCCGGAAGCAAGTTCGGCTTTCCGCTTTTCGATGCCGACAGAGCAGTATCGATGGCAATGTCACTGGAAAGCTTAAATCTGGTCGGATTGCACTGCCATATCGGTTCGCTGATTAATGAAACCCAGCCGTATGTCGAGGCAATCGACGTGATGCTGGAATTTGCTTCTCAAATGGAAAGAAAATACGGTTTCGAGCTGGAAGAACTGGATATCGGCGGCGGATTCCCGGTCAGATATACCGTTAACTCCCCCAATGTTAAAATTGCCGCTTTTGCCGAAGCGATCGTATCCAGGCTATTCAACAGATGCAATGCGCTGGATATGCCTTTGCCTTCACTGACTATAGAACCGGGCAGGGCGATGGTTGCCCGGGCAGGGGTTGCTCTTTACAAGGTCGGTATGACCAAGGATATATCGGGATTGAAGCATTATGTGTCGGTGGATGGGGGCATGGCGGACAATATCCGTCCCGCCCTATACGAAGCGGAGTATGAAGCGGTACTTGCCAACAAGGCGAATGCTGAAGATACGGATACCGTAACGATTGCCGGCAAGTTCTGTGAATCGGGAGACATTTTGATACAGGAAATCAAGTTGCCGCCTGTTGCTTACGGAGATATTGTTGCAATGCCCGTTTGCGGCGCTTATTGTATACCGATGTCTAGTAATTACAATGCTTCCTTAAAACCGGCCATTATCATGGTAAAAGAAGGGGCTGCCCGTATAATTCGCAAGCGTGATACTCTTCAAGACCTTATCAGGAATGACCTGTTATAGATACAGCAAACAGGGGGCGTAAAATTATGTGGAGAGTAATCGGGCAGGAGAGCGTCGTTTCACTGCTTAACCGCAGCCTTGAAAAGAAAACCCTGTCTCATGCTTTTCTGATTTCAGGTCCCAATCACATAGGTAAAATGACGCTTGCTGTAGACATAGCTCAGGCGATCAACTGTGAAAGAGACGCCCCTCCCTGCAACGAATGCGAATCCTGTTTAAAAATACAGCAGGGAAAGCATGCCGATGTTCAGGTAATTTCCTTAATTTCCGAAAATGAAGAGGAAGAGGGCAAGACGCGCACGGAAATCAGCATCGATGACATCAGGCAGATACAACATACGGTCAGTCTGCCTCCTTTCGAGGGTAAACACAAAGCCTTTATCATCGAAGGCGCGGAATCGATGTCCATCGAAGCCGCCAATTGCCTCTTAAAGACACTGGAGGAACCGGTAACGCAAGCGGTTTTTATACTGTTAACGACCAATGCCAGCCTCATACCGGAAACGGTCATTTCCCGTTGCCAGAAAATCTCTTTAAACCCGATAGCAGTAGCAGAAATAGAAAAAACTTTAATTACGGTCTATGATATAGAGATGCAAAAGGCTTCTGTTTTAAGCAGACTCAGTCACGGATGTTTCGGTTGGGCTTTATCGGCGGCACAGGACGATAAGATTCTGGAGAATTTTATCGAAAAAAGAAACAGGGCGCTGGAAATAATTGCGGCGGGTTTACAGGAGCGTTTTAATTATGCCGCCACGTTATCGACGCAATTTTCAAAAGATAGGGCAGCCGTTTATGACATAATGGATATCTGGCTCAATATCTGGCGGGACATACTTTTATTAAAGACGGGACTGACGGAGTCTGTAAATAATATAGATATCGAAGAATGGTTAAGACAGTGGTCTGCCGGTATCGACATTGCCGGTATCAGGAATTCGATTCAAGCCATACTGGAAGCAAAGGAACAGCTAAATCTGAATGCCAATTCGAGATTGGTTCTGGAAGTAATGATGCTGGATATTCCCGTGATGACAGGCAATATCGTTAAGAGGTAAGACAAATGGATGTAAATGAAGGATTAAATATAGATATAAATAATAACGCGCTACCGGAGGACTCTTCCGAACAGAAACCGGAAGAGAAAATTGAGGAAGTCTCTCAGGAAACCGTAGAAGTTCCTTTGGCGGGTGCTATGGCAGAACCTGCAGAAACCCTGATGGTCGATGTTGTTGGTATCCGTTTTAAAAAGGCGGGCAAAGTCTATTCATTCGATCCTTCCGGTCTTGAGCTAAAAAGTGGTGACGATGTTGTGGTTGAGACGGCACGCGGTATAGAAGTGGGACAGGTAGCCCGTACTGTTGTTAAAGTTCCCGATAATATGGTAAATAAACCCCTTAAACCAGTAGTGCGTGTAGCTACGAAAGAAGACCTGGAAAATGCCGACAGGCTGGAAGCAAGGGAAGACGAAGCCCTGGTGGAGTGCGCAGCGATTGTTAGAAAGATGGCTCTGCCGATGAAGCTGATTTCGGCGGAATATAACCTGGAGGGCAATCACCTGACCATTTTCTTCGGCGCCGAAGGCAGAATCGATTTCCGTGAACTGGTGCGTGAACTCAGTCATAAACTGAAAGCCAGAATCGAGATGAGACAGGTAGGTCCGCGCGACGAAGCAAAACTTATCGGCGGTTACGGCAGATGTGGACGACCGCTCTGCTGCGCAACCTTTTTAAACGAATTCAATCCTGTATCCATCAAGATGGCCAAAGAGCAAAACCTGCCGCTGAATCCGATGAAAATATCAGGTACCTGCGGGCGACTGTTATGCTGTCTCGGTTATGAATTCGAGCAGTACCGTGATATGAAAAAGGAATTATTAAAGAACGGCGAGAATATCCAGACATCGCTTGGGGCGGCAGTAGTGGTAGGGGGGAATCCACTCAAGGGGACGGTGTTTTTGGAAGTGGAGAGCGGCGCACGGGTGGAAATGGCGATGAAAGAGCTTGCGCCGAAAAAAGAGGAGAAGGCGCAGGAAAAAGAGAAAGAGAAGGAACAGGAACCGCGCCGCCGCCGCAGAAAACACGCCAAGGGCAAGTCATAAACAACTGAAAATGTCATTCTGAGCCCGATTTATCGGGGGAAGAATCTAAGGCTTATTGGATGGTCTTAAACCCTTCGCTACTCTCAGGGCGACAATTCTAACTTGTATTCTTCGTTCACTATTTGAGTTTTCTTTTTTCGCTTTAACAAGGGGAGTTTAACTCTTTGATGACGGCTGTTTATTAACGTTTGGTGTGAAATCATATCTTTATCGCAATGCAGTTCTTGTGTTAAACTTAATGCTATGGAATACAAGGAAGCAATAGAAGTATTAAAAAACCTGCTTAAAAAGCATCCTTTGGATGAAAAAGAAAAAGAGGCGGTTATGACCGCTCTGGGTGTATTAAGCTGGGGTGGTTTATACGAAAGCAAGCTGAAAGACCGCAAAGCCAGACGCGATAAAAGCGCCGAGTGGTAGACAATGTTAGAGCTGATTGATTGTATATTCTCCGCTGAAGCAGACAAGTAGTATCCACAAGGCAATCAGCGATTCGCTTCCTTTAGCAAAGGGAGATTAAGAGGGATTTTGAATATTAATACTTGATTATAAAAAAATCAATCCTGTACATATTCGGAGCAAATCTCCCTCACTCCCTCTTTTCCAAAGAGGGAAATGACTCTTACCGATACTTGATTACTGTGTGTCGGAACTCAGCATGACAATAAAAAGCCGCTCGTGGTGAGCTTGTCGAATCCATAGCGACATCGAATAATAAATTGCTAAGATTGTTTCGCTTTTCCTTATGGAAAACTCGCAAAGACCGAAAGGCGGAGCTATTTACCTGTTCTCATACGGCGCCAGGTACTTGTTCCACTCTTTAATCCTGTTTTCATAACGATGCGGTAAATAGAAAGGTAGGTTGTTTCGCGGTATCAGCGGCATGGTCATAAGCTTCATATGAGCCTGCTCGGGAGTCCTTCCCGCCTTATGCAGATTGCAGGGAATACAGGCGGTAGTGGTATTCTCCCATGTATGCTCCCCTCCGAGAGAACGCGGAATGATATGGTCGATGGTCATCTGCTTTTCCGCCTTGCCGCAATACTGACAGGTATAGTTGTCGCGGTGAAAAACGCCGAAACGTGTAAGTTTCCGCTCTGCGCAGCGCGACCTCTTTACGAAGAAATCCAGTTTGATAACCGAGGGGATGGGGAAGGTATCGTTTGCAGAGTGGATAAACCCCATGCCGTTTTCCAGCATCTCCGCCTTACCCTGAATCATCAAGACGATGGCTCTTCGGGCATGGCAGACGCTTAAAGGCTCATAACTCTGATTGAGTACCAATACCGGACTATTTTGCATAGCTTGAGGCTCTCAATACTTAAAGCTACCTTATTGTAACGGAAAGAACCGTATAAGAGCAAATCGGGGATTGTTTTATGTAATAATGGTTGTTGTGGTTAAGAAATCGACGCCGCTATGGATTCGACAAGTTCACCACGAGCGGCTTTATTTATTATGTATTTACCAACCCCTGCATCTGTGTTAAATATTCTTTTTAGATCTGGTATATGTCCTCGTCTGTCTATTTGCTTGAGACGGAGAGCTGTCTCCCCTGTAATCGGGCGCCTCGATGGCAAAAGATACACTTAAACGTGAATCAATAAAGCGTGAACGGATGGGGCTGTCTAAATCGTCCACGGAACAGCGAGTGGTAACTATTGTTGCCAGCCTGGCATTATAACGGGAGTTAATGACCTGATACAATTTTTCTCGCGCCCAAGGTGTAGTCGCCTGCTCTCCGAAATCATCCAAAACCAGTAACGGGGTATTCTTTACCTTTTCGAATAGCTGGTCGTAGGATATCTTGCTATCCGGGTTAAAAGCGGAACGCAGGTGGTCTAAAAATTCGGGCACGAATATAAAGAGTGCTGGTTTATTAGCCTGATATTGGTAGTTGACTATAGCCGATGCAAGATGGGTTTTGCCGCAGCCGGTAACTCCATGAAGAATCAGCCAGCCATCAAGGGACTTAGCGAAGTCAAAAGCTACCCTGTAGCCTTTTTCTAAATTCTCTCTCTGCTCTCTAGCCAGGTTTACTCTTTTCCAGTCGAAATTACTAAACGTCATATTCTTCTGGAGTTCCAATCCTGTAGCCCAACTGATATCGGTTACGGTGTTTTGTTCTTCCTCCATCTTGAATACCTGACAGAGGCGCGGATCAGTTATGCGATTTATTAACCTGTCTCCGAGTTGTTCTATCGGCGGAGTGGTGGTAATCACCGTAGGCAGTTCATTATTGAAGCGGTGATTCAGTAACTGGTCGAGCTTTTCCCTGGCCCAGGGTTTATCTGAATGCGCCCCCAAATCATCCAGAATCAGCAATGGGGCATTGCGAACCTGTTCGAAGAGCCTATCATAGGTAACTTCGCTTTCAGGGTTGAATGCCGAACGCAGGTGGTCAAGAAGGTCGGCAGCGGTTATAAAAAAGACCGGAAACCCCTTATTAATCCGTTCGTTGGCAATGGCGGCCGCTATATGGGTTTTTCCGCACCCGCTTGGACCGATAAACACCAGCCATCCATGAGGGTTAGCAGCAAACTCTTTTGCAGCGTTATATATCGCTTCGAATTTCTGCTGGCTGGCAGCAGACCCGCTTCTGCCCTGCGGAATCAGGTTGTCGAAGGACAGCCTTTTTAACGAGCCT
This sequence comes from Dehalococcoidales bacterium, assembly GCA_028707255.1. GTDB lineage: Bacteria > Chloroflexota > Dehalococcoidia > Dehalococcoidales > UBA5627 > UBA5627. The sequence continues at coordinate 65,234 of JAQTUQ010000002.1, read as the reverse complement.
ATATTGCTGTATTTTTCCAGTACGATTTGTCTGCTTTTATTGGTGCTTTTACACAAGCATTTACAAGGCACAACCCTGCTGTAATCCGGCTTACCTGAAGGCAAAAGCGGATAAACGAACCCGGCGCCACGGCAGGCGGGACAATCGGATAATAGGAAAGGCTCTTTGTTAATGTTGGACGAATCTTCCGTATTTCCCGCTCGTGTACCTTTTAGGGTCGTCTTCTTCAAAATGTCGCCTATATGCTCCATCGCTCCTACCTTCTTTAGCCCAGCTCTCCAAAATCGCTGTAATATAGCTCAACTTGCGGGCGTTCTGTTTAACCGCTTCTTTTATGGCATCTGCAATCCATATGTCCGGGTACAGGTTTATGGCATCTTTCAGTTCTTCGGCAATCATCGGAGTGAGCATACCGATATTTTCTTCGTAAAGAGCAAAGATGTTAAATGATTCTTCCATATTTACCGGCCCTGCTGTTTCTGCCTTTACTCCTGACGGTTTTAACTCGCCGCTCCTTATTTTTTCTATTGCCTGTCGGTCGCTTTCGGAATTCAGGAAATAGATATCTCCGTTTTCAGTTGATAAACCGAGAATGGTTTTGTGTTCCATCGCCAGCTTAAGAGTGTTTTTCAGTTCATCCAGAGGAGACTCTGTCTTCTTAAAGTTGCTGATAAGGCTGGCATTTCCGGCCAGTTCACCAAAACTGACGAATCTGGGATACCCCTTCTTGTTATAGAGAGCTTCTATTATATATAAAGTGACCTTCAGTTCTCCGATATCTTCTATTTGCGGCAGAAGATTATTAATAAATGTATTTGGAATTGGGGTAAAGCTCATCCTGGCGGGGAAGCCCTCAAAGGTTTTCATAACAACTCCTGACCGGCCATAGTTAAATTATCGAATTTGGTCAGCCTGTCAATAAAACGCACCTTTACGCTGCCGATGGAACCGTTCCTGTTCTTGGCAACAATGATATCCGCCAATCCGCGCGGATACTCTTCATCGGGGTGGTCGGCTCGCCAGTCTTCCTCGGTACGGTAATAAATCTCTTCGCGGTTAATGAATATTACCATGTCTGCATCCTGCTCGATGCTGCCGCTGTCTCTCAAGTCGGATAACAACGGTTCGTGCTTCTCGCGTTTTTCTATGGCTCGGCTTAACTGTGAAACTGCGATGACGGGCACGTTCAGTTCGCGCGCCAGCGCTTTCAGCGAGCGTGATATATAACCGATTTCCTGTACTCGGTTATCGTTGCGGGTATCTCCCTGTAAAAGCTGCAGATAATCCACGATAATTAAATCGATACTGCGCTCGAAGTTCAAACGGCGCGCCTTGCTTCTCATTTCCATGACGCGCAATTGCGGAGAATCGTCAATAAATATGGAAGCCTCGGACAATACACCGATAGCCTCCATTACTTTTCTTTCTTCGTCTTCGGTATTTAAACCAAGCCGCAGGCGCTTGGAATTGATGCCTGTTTCACTCGACAGTAATCTCTGTACCAGTGACTCGCGGAACATCTCAAGGCTGAAAATTGCCACGCATGCCCCCTGGTCGACTGCAGCGTTGCGCGCGATGTTAAGCGCCAGACTGGTTTTACCGATGCTGGGGCGGGCGGCAACTACAATTAATTCGGAACGCTTGAATCCGCCCAGCAAATCATCAATTCCGTGCAATCCGGTAAACACCTGTGGAATAGCCTGAAAACCGGCAGTTCCGGGTGGAGGAGGCGCTTCGAAGTATCCGTCGAGAACGTTCTTGATATGCACAAAGTCGAGCGATCGCTCGTGGCGCAGGTGGAAAAGCATATCTTCCGCTTTGTTTAAAGCGCCGCTGACATCGGGGTCGGCTTCGTACCCTATTTCGGATATCTTATCGGCAGCATATATCAGCTGGCGCATTATCGAAAGCCGGTACACTATACGGGCATAGTATTCGATATCAAGCGAAGTGGGCACTATCGATATAAGATGGCTCAGATAAGCCGCCCCGCCGCATTTTTCCAGCTTGCCTTCGCGTTCCAGTTCCTGCGCAACGGTTATCTGGTTAATGGCCTCATCGCGCTGATACAACGCCTGGCATGCCTGATAAATCCACCTGTTCTGTTCGGAATAAAAATCCTTAGCCTGTAAAAAAACTGTCGTTTCGTGAATAGCACGTCCGTCTATTAAAAGCGAACCGTTAACGGCTTCTTCGGCATCTATATCGTGTGGCGGTAATCGTTCACCCGGCAATTCAGTTTTCCTCCACGTTTTTAACAGTGACCTTCAGTTTGGCATTGATATCTTTATATAGCTTGACAGTAACCTCGAAAAGACCCAGTTCACGGATAGGCTCAGACAATTCGATTTTGCGCTTGTCTATAGCCAGACCGGCGGTCGCTTCCAGTTCTTTAGCGATATCGGCGCCGGTAATGGAACCGAAGAGGCGGTTTTTGGCGCCGGTTTTAGCCTTGATAACAAGGTTCATCTTCCCAAGCTGTTCCGCCGTGTGGCGGTGCTGGGCTTCCATTTGCGCCTGTTTCTTCTCATGTGCTTTAGACTGTGCTTCGAGCTGGGATTTTACGTTTGCCGTTGCCGGGGTGGCCAGTTTATTGGGGATAAGATAATTCCTGGCATATCCGTCCGGGACGTTTTTTATTTCTCCTGCTTTAGCGACATTGGAGACGTTCTGTAAAAAAACCACATTCATACTGCTTCATCCTTTAACAATAATACTCATAGACATTATACTGCATTACGTGGTCGGTTTAAACCTGATTTTCAATATAATTAGCGGCCGTTACGGCAGCTACAGCGCCGTCTCCGGCAGCCGCAATCACCTGACGGATGGAGTTGGCACGGATATCTCCGGCGGCGTAAATACCAGGAACAGTGGTTTCCATTTTGCCGTTAACAATAACGGAACCCTTTTCATCCATATCGACGATGTCTTTCAGATAGGATGTATTCGGCACCAATCCAATAGCTACAAAAACGCCATCGATTTCGAGGAAGGATTCTTTTCCGGTACTTACATCGGCAAGTTTCAATTTATGAACGAATGTTTCGCCCTGTACTTCAGTGACTACCGTATTCCAGATAAATTCAATTTTCGGCTCGGCGAAAACCTTGTCCTGAACCACTGGGGTAGCTCTCAACTGGTCTCTCCTGTGGATTATATACACTTTCGAAGCGAATTTTGCTATGTGTAGCGCTTCATATAAGGCAGCATTGCCTCCGCCCACAATGGCTACTGTTTTATCCCTGCAGAAAGGGGCGTCGCAGGTGGCACAGTAGGAAACGCCTCTGCCCGTAAATCCCTTTTCTCCGGGTACGTTCAGTTTCTGCCTTTCAGAGCCGCCGGCAATAATCAGTGCTTTTGTCGAAAATTCGCCTTGAGATGTCGTTACGGTTTTTACCTTATCTGCTATTTTAATATTGGTAACGTCATCGTTGATAACCTCTGTGCCGTATAATAATGCCTGCTCATGCATCAGCGATGTTAATTCCAGACCTGAGATACCCTTCGGAAAACCGGGGTAGTTATCGACTTTTTCAGCTTCGTTTATATTTCCACCGATAATCCCTTTTTCAATTAGTAAAGTCGATAGCTTGTTTCTCGAAGTATAGAGACCTGCGGTCAGTCCGGCAGGACCCCCGCCGATGATGATAACGTCGTATAACTTGTTCATGTTAAGACACTCCTTTGTCCGTTTTAGCGTTATCTCTGATATTTTCAACTTTCCGGCGATGGAAGTTATCGTGGCATTGTTTGAGATGTTTTAATGATTTATCCTGTATAGATATTACCAATCCCTGAGAGTTGTGGCAAGTGGTGGATTATAACTACCATTGCGAGGAGCGAAGCGACGCGGCAATCTCTCCCGTTGACCTTCAGACTATTCGAGAAAGATTGCTTCGTCCTCCTGCGTCGTCCTCGCAAAGACAGTTGGGATATTATCATATATGTATACAGATTGTCGGCTTGTTAGCATTTTAAGCTGGTGTTACAATGTTATGAACAGGAGAAAAAATGCCTTTAGATTCGATATTCATCAAGGGTGCCCGCGAACACAATCTTAAAAATATAGACGTTACAATTCCGCGTGACAAGCTGGTGGTGATTACCGGCGTTTCCGGTTCCGGCAAGAGTTCTCTGGCATTCGATACCATTTATGCCGAAGGGCAGCGGCGCTACATGGAATCACTTTCGGCTTATGCCCGCCAGTTTCTTGGCAGAATGGAAAAACCCGATGTCGATTATATCGAAGGTTTGAGTCCGGCTATATCCATCGACCAGAAGGGCACCAGCCGTAATCCGCGTTCTACCGTAGGTACGGTAACCGAGATTTACGATTATCTGAGGCTGTTGTTTGCGAGAACAGGCCATCCCCATTGCCCCGAATGCGGGCGTGAAATCACCGTGCAGACAGTCGAACAAATCGTAGATTCGGTTAAATCGTTGCCGCAGGATACGCGTATTATGATACTGGCGCCGCTGGTTAAAAGCCGCAAGGGCGAATACCAGCAGGTTTTTAACGATTTACGCAAATCGGGTTACGCCCGTGTACGTGTCGATAAGGAAATACACGACCTATCGGAAGATTTTCAACTGGATAAACAGAAAAAACATACCATCGAAGCGGTAATCGATCGGCTTGTAATCGGGCAAAGCGACAGCCAGAGCCGCATTGCCGATTCGGTTGAAACGGCGTTGAAGCTGGGGGGAGGGGTCGTTCTCATTTCAATCATCGATGGCGAGGAACTGCTCTTTTCCGAGCACTTTGCCTGCGTGAACTGCGGCATCAGCCTGGGAGAAATCGCTCCCAGAACCTTCAGCTTTAATAGCCCGCACGGCGCCTGCCCGAATTGTACCGGGCTTGGAATTAAGCTGGAAATCGACCCTGATTTAGTATTGCCGGCTAAAGATCTGTCACTTGATGAAGGGGCAATTCATCCGTACCAATGGCAAAACTGGTATCTATACTCTGTACGCGAAATGGCGCGGCGGCACGGTTTCGATATGAAGACGCCTATAAAAGACTTAACCCAGGAGCAGATAAAGCTCATATTATACGGAGAAAACGATTTCAGCTATCAATACAGGGACCAGCGCGGAAATGAGCGTGAATACAGCGATGGATTCGAGGGTGTTATACCGCGCATGGAGAGATTGTACCACGATACCGAATCCGAAACTTCACGTTCGTATATAGAGCGTTATATGGTATCCAGACCCTGTCCTGTTTGCGAAGGAAAAAGACTGAAACCGGAAGCTTTAGCGGTTACCATCGGCAATTATAATATCGACGATATCACCTCGAAGTCCGTTATTCAGGTTTTGGACTGGGTGAAAATGCTGTCAGGAAAGGATACTTTTTTTACTCAGCGTGAAAAGAAAATAGCCCGTGAAATCCTGAAAGAAATCAGCGCGCGGTTGGGATTTCTGGAGAATGTCGGGTTGGATTACCTTTCTCTAAACCGCACAGCAGGCACTCTTTCGGGCGGGGAGGGACAGAGAATCCGGTTGGCTACTCAAATCGGCAGCGGATTGATGGGAGTGCTCTATATCTGCGACGAACCGACCATCGGTCTGCATCCGGCCGATGACTTTCGCCTGATTCGCACTCTTAAAGAGTTGAAGGATTTAGGGAATACGCTTATCGTCGTCGAACACGACGAAGCCATGATGCGTGCAGCCGATTATATCATCGATATGGGGCCGGGAGCCGGTGAACACGGAGGACATGTTGTTGCCAATGGCACTCTGGACGATATTCTTGCCTCGGAAAATTCATCGACAGGGCAGTATCTTTCCGGACGTAAGTCTATCCCTCTTCCCGAAAAGAGGCGTACTGGCAACGGTATCGATATCATCATTAAAGGGGCAAGACAGAACAATCTGAAAAACATCGATGTTACCATTCCCCTCGGAAAAATGGTTTGTATTACCGGCGTTTCCGGCAGCGGGAAGAGCACGTTAATCACAGACATTTTACATAAAAAACTGGCTCAAATTCTCTATAGAGCCAGGGAGAATCCGGGCGATGTGGACAGTATCGATGGCATAGATAATATCGATAAGGTAATCAATATCGACCAATCTCCCATCGGACGCACGCCGCGCAGCAATCCTGCCACTTATACAGGATTGTTTACTCATGTACGCGAACTTTTTGCCACGTCGCCGGAAGCGCGTCTACGGGGATATAAAGCCGGCAGATTTTCTTTCAACGTAAAGGGAGGCAGATGCGAAGCCTGCCGCGGAGACGGCTTTATACAGATAGAGATGCAATTTTTACCCGATGTAACCGTTCCCTGCGAGGTGTGCAAAGGCAAGCGCTACGACCGCGAAGTCCTCGAGATACACTTTAAAGGCAAGAATATTGCCGAAGTGCTGGATATGACGGTTGAGCAGTCGCTGAGCTACTTTGAGCATTTCCCAGCTGTAAAAAATAAATTGAAGACATTGAACGATGTAGGCTTGGGATATATTCATCTCGGGCAACCGGCGACAACTCTCTCCGGAGGTGAAGCGCAAAGAATTAAACTGGCGACGGAACTTTCTAAAAGAGCCACAGGGAAAACACTGTATATCCTTGATGAACCGACCACCGGCTTATCTTTCGAGGATGTGGCGGCTTTGTTAAAAGTATTGCAGAGGCTGGCGGATGCCGGAAATACGGTGGTGATTATCGAACATAACCTCGATATTATCAAGAACGCCGATTGGATTATCGACCTGGGGCCGGGAGCGGGTGATAAGGGCGGGTGGATTGTAGCTGTTGGTACGCCCGAAGATATAGTCGCTGGCAAAAAATCGATTACGGGAGAATACCTCAAGAAAGTATTGTTTACATAAAAATAATGTCATCCCGAAGCTCACATGTCGGGATTCGGCGTCTGGAGTGAGGTTGTCATCCTGAGAGTAGCAAAGAGAAGTTTCTTTAAAGGCATATCCTTCGACAGGCTCAGGATGAACGGATTATAAAAATAGGAATCGGTCTGAGAGAATAATTAAAGCCGTTCGTGGTGCCTGTCCTGAGGCTCTCGAAGGAAGCTTGTCGAACCATAACGGCGTCGAAATACCACTGTAATTGCGAATCCCGATTTATCGGTATGCGCATAGAGCAAGGGCGATTCCTCCACTTTGGAAAAGGGGAGTCAGAGGGGATTTGATACGATTATATTTTTAACCTCACCCCTAACCCCTCTCCGCATGCGGAGAGGGGAACTAACGAAATAAAATGCTAATGAAGATATAATTACTGTAAGAAAATAGTATTGGAGTAATGACAATGGATAGACAAACAGCGCTGGAAACAGTGAAAGCCAACATCAAAAATCAAAACCTGGTCAAGCACATGATAGCCACCGAGGCCATTATGCGGGCTCTGGCAAAGCGCTTGGGAGAGGATGAGGAGGAGTGGGGATTAGCCGGGCTGTTGCATGATATCGACCTCGACCGGGTCGGCGACGATATGACAGTGCACGGTAAAGTGAGCGCCGAAATGGCAAGGGAAGCCGGAGCCAATGAGGCCATGGTTCATGCTATCCTCTGCCATAATGAAATGCTGGGTGTAAAACGCGAAAACAATTTCGATAAAGCGCTCTACTGTGCCGACCCACTGACTGGGCTGATAACCGCGGCTGCTCTTGTACGCCCCGAAAAAAAGCTGGCTTTTGTGGAAGCCAAATCGGTAGCCAAGAGGTTTAAAGAGAAGGCCTTTGCCGCCGGCGCCAACCGTGAACAGATTGCATTGTGCAGCGAACTGGGACTTGAACTGAACGAGTTTATCGAACTGGGGTTGAAGGCGATGCAGCGTGTTGCGGACGATTTGGGGCTCTAATTCAATTCAATAACCGAGCCGTTAGGCGTCTTGGTGACGTTGATGCGGCTGGGGAAGGCATCCTTCAGTTCGTCGATGTGGGTAATCACAATAATCTTTTCGAAGTCATTTCTGATTGAGTTAATGGCTTCTTTGATCTTTTCGATGCCGGTATTATCCAGCGTACCGAATCCCTCATCAATAATCAGAGTGGGCAGCGGCGCGCCGGCTCTCTTAGCCAGCAGTTTTGAAAGGGCGATGCGGATAGCGAAATCAATGCGGAAAGCCTCACCGCCGCTGTAGGTTTCATATGGCCTGGCTCCCAGTTCGTCTGAAATAATAATCTCCAGTGTCTCCTGTACCTCGCCTTTCTTGGTCGGTTTTTGCGTATCGAATTTAACGTGCATGCGGTTATCTGTCATTCTTCCCAATAACTCGTTGGCTTCGTTTTCGATATCGGGCAGGGCGGTTTCAATCAGCATCATCTGGATGCCTTTTTTGCCGAATGCCTGCGCCAGTTCGCTGTAAATGCTCACTTCTTTCGAAATGGTAGCTAACTGAGCTTCTTTTTCTTTCTTCTTCTTTTCCTGATTTTTCAGATGTTCCAGTCGAGCTTTCAAACTGCCGCTTGCTTCTTGCGCCTCTTTCTGTCGTGCCGAAACTGTCTTTAGTATGTTTTCTGCCTGCTCCGTTTCGATTTCCAGCTGCGGCAGCGCTTCCAGCTCTTTTTCTACTGCCTTTTTCTTGTCGCTATCGTTATCGACCTGTTTTTGCAGTTCTTTCGAGGCTGCTACGGCTTTGGATAAATCCTCTTTTTCAGCCGATAAAAGCCTTTCCGCTTCTTCCAGCCGGCGTTTTTTAGCCTCGAATTCCTGTAGTTCCGTCAGCCTTTTCGAAGCTTCGCGGTGCTTTTCGCTATCGTAATTTAGCGATGCTATTTTTCCGTCCAAGGACTTTAACTCTTTTTGTTCGTCTTCCGCAAACTCACCCGCCGACAGCCTTTTTTCGGTTTCGGCAAGCAATTCTCTTTGCTCCTCAAGTTTGCCTGAAGCCTCTCTTGCGTCTTCAATCGACTGTGCCAGGCTACCGAGACTCTTTTGCAGCCATTCGCGGTTGCTTTTCAACTCGTTTTCTTCGTCTGCCAGCTCTTTCTCGATGGTTTTATACTCGTTCAGATGAGTATTTATTTCGGAATCCTTATTCGTAATCAGTTCGCTCCTGGTCTTCCGGTCGTTGCCGTATTTCTCCCTGATGATTTTCAAGCCTTCTGAGCCGAGTGCCGTTTCGCAGAGCGGGCACTTATTCTCTCCCTCTTTGCAGAGCAGGTTGAGCTTCTCGTCGAGTTCCCCGATTTCCAGATTCAGCTTTTCCTGTTCGCCTTTTAGCTGCTGAACGGTTGCCAGTAAAGACTGTTTCTTTTCTTTTTTCCCTTCGAAGGCTTTTTCCTTGGCTTCCAGCCTCGGTTTGGCTTCTTCGATTTTCGCCATTTTATCTCTATACTGCGGCAGTTTCTGCGCCTTGTTTTCGAGGTCTTCGACCGTCTTTTTGAGAACGGACTGGTTGTTTACAAGTCTTGAACGCGCCTTTTCGATGACTTGTTCCAGAATCCTGTGATTGTCTTTTAAGCTGTTAAGCTGTTGCAGCTTGCTATTGAAATCATCGCATTGTGACTTTATGCTGATATAATCCGCATATCCCTTTTCGATTTCTTCGCGCTGCGCAAGTAAATCCCCATATTCTTTAATCTGCTTTTCATGCTGTTGGATTTCGTTTTGGCGAACATTCAAATGATTATTGTTGGTAACGATGTATTCTTCGAGTTGTTGCAGTTGCTGTTTTTTATTTCCCAGCGCCTGTTTTTTCTGCCTGACGGCATCGAATTCAGCCTGCTTTTCTTTTACCTCTTTATCAATCTGTGCAAGGTTGATTTTAGCCTGCTCGAATTCATTTTCCAATTTCGCTTTGCCTTCAAGCTCAGCCTCAATGTCGCGGATGGATCTTTCCAGAAGTGTCCTTTCGGCCTGCTGACCGCGAGTCTTTTCGCGCGCCTTTTCTTCCAGCCTGTCGTATATATCCAACCCAAGTATACTGGAGAGAACTTCCTTGCGCTTTGACGGCTGCTGGCGCGTGAATTCATCGGCGTGACCCTGGCGTAAAAATGCGCTGTTTATGAATGTATCGTAATCCATGTGCAGGATATCGATAATTTTGTTCTCGGTCTCGCGGATGACGTTGCCGGATATTGTTTTGAACTCCTCTTCATTCCATATCATGAGGTCGAGGCTGCTCTGACCGGCGCCGGTGGCTTTCTTGGGGCGGGCGCGTTTGCGGATAACGCGATAGAGCTGTTCTCCCGACCTGAAATCGAATTCTACGGTAGCTTCCGTTTCCCAGAGGTGGATAAGGTCATCATCGCTTTTGGCGCGTGTCTTTCCCCACAATGCCCATGTCATGGCATCGATGATGGCGGATTTGCCGTTGCCGTTATCGCCGCAGATGCAGGCGGTCTGGATGCCCTCGAAAGAGAAAGAAGGCATATCCCCGCGATAGGGCATGAAATTGCGTATCTTTAACCTGACTGGAATCATTTGAGGTTATTTTAGCATAGTTGGGGAAGAAAATACCTGTTAGAGTTGCAAAATTTATTTGTCTATTTCTTTTAGCCTAAGCAGATAACATGCTATTTCATTAAATTTTTCAAGAACCTTAGCTAAATCCTGAAAACCAAGGTCGTAATTAGACACTTTTATGCCATTATGATTTTCGTTAATAACTATTGCTATAGGATTACCTGATACTATTTTATCCAATTGAATTTGTTCGTCCATATGTTCTATTGCATTCCGAATGTCATCTATAGATGAATTATTATTCTCTATATATTTTCTTATTTCTTTGGGGAAATGAGGTGATTCCTTTTCGGACTTTACTACACATAAAAGTTTATATAAACGTGCTGTAGCGTTAATGCAATTCTCCATATGATCTGTAAATGGAACAAAGTCTAAATGTTGACCTTGATTGATAATATCAGCGAGCAGGTATTTTCTTGCTTCATTATATTCTCGTATAGCTTTGTCTTGTAATCTTACAAGAACCGTACGATATAATGTTGCTTTTCTACTAATATCGGATTCTGGTACCATTAACCTGACTATAAGACGATTTACTAACGGAAAATCGATTCCAGTCAGTTCAGGCATTTTACATTCCACTGATTTGTTTAATGGTTGTTTTATAAATTTCTTTAAGAACATTTTATTAGTATATTTTAAACGAATATCGTAAATCAATATAATTATGAATAATAATTCTTTATATATTACGCACAGAATTATTTTCTTTAACACTTTAAATATTTTAATAAACACAGATATTATGGCTGATTAATTCGCCGCCGTTTTGGTTCGACAGGCTCACCACGAACGGCTTTGGGGATGGGCTGAGGGCGATAGTCTTTATAATGCAAATAAATAATCCGCTCGCCCTGAGCTTGTCGAAGGGTCGTCGAGCGGATTTTTTAACGTTTCACGATATGATAATTATTCCAAATAATCCTTCAGCTTGCGGCTGCGAGTGGGGTGGCGTAATTTGCGCAGCGCCTTGGCTTCAATCTGGCGGATGCGTTCACGCGTTACATTGAACTCGCGTCCGACTTCTTCCAGTGTACGGCTGCGTCCGTCTTCCAGTCCGAATCTTAACTGCAATACCCGCCTTTCTCTCGGCGTCAGGCTGTCCAGCACATCCTCGATTTGCTCTTTTAAAAGCTGGCGGGAGGCGGCATCGGGGGGAGGCAGGGCATTCTGGTCCTCGATAAAGTCACCCAGGTGGCTATCTTCTTCTTCACCGATGGGGGCTTCCAGCGAAATCGGCAGTTGCGAAACCTTGATGATTTCCCTTACTTTTTCCGGTGAAATCTCCAGCTCGTCTCCGATTTCCTTCGGTGTCGGTTCGCGTCCCAATTCCTGCGAAAGATGGCGGCTGACGCTCAGTAATTTGTTAATGGTTTCTACCATATGCACCGGTATGCGGATAGTGCGCGCCTGGTCGGCGATAGCACGGGTAATCGCCTGTCTTATCCACCATGTAGCATAGGTGCTGAACTTGAAGCCGCGGTGGTAATCGAATTTTTCGACAGCGCGAATCAGCCCCATATTGCCTTCCTGCAACAGGTCGAGCAGCGGCATGCCGCGTCCGATGTGTTTTTTAGCTACGCTGACAACCAGCCTCAGGTTAGCTTCTATTAAATGTTTTTCGGCTTTTTCGGATTCTTTTATCAGTTTATTGATATAAGCCTGGAATTTCTCTTCATAGATACTGACCGAATCGATGAATGCCTGGTCGGTCGAAAGCATTTCGATATCGGCCGAATCTGTATTATCATCTATAGCGTTGAGAAAGTCCTTGGGCAGCAGACTCATATTGAGATACAGGTTTATTATAGCCTGTTCGACATCCTGTACAGGCAGGTCTGTTTTTAAGACTATATTCTGTGTTAATCTCTGGTCGATTTCATTTGAAATACTGTTAATGAGAGTCACATCGGAAATGTCTTCCTTGAAGTTCCTGCCCGGTTTTATATTCAATTCTTCCTGCAGCAGATGCAAAATATTCATCAGTTTTGAAAGGTCTCTAAGCATGCACAAAATGATTTCGGTTGCCGAGGGTGTTCTGCCGCTTTTGGAAAAACAGCTTTCCTTGATTTCCTTGATACGCTTGCCGGCTTCCATTTTCTGGGCAAGTATTTTTTCGTCGTCTGCCGTAAGCAGCAACACCCGTCCGATTTCATGCAGATACATGCGGACAGGGTCATCGACTATACCCGGTTCGTCACCGGCATCCAGTAATGCCAGCTTAACATCCTGCTCGGCTGATAAATCCTCTCCTTCAAGGTCCTCTTTTGAGGGATTGAACTCGTCCTCGGTTATTTCTCCGGGTTCGAACTCCTCTTCGGCAATCTCGTCTTCGGCGGATTCCTCTTCTTTTTCGGCTTCCTGCGGTTCTTCTTCTACCACTATATCAGCTTGCTTCTTAGGCTTTTCTGTTTTTTGGCTTTTCTTGCTGTTTTCCTGTTTCATTAATATCTCCTCTATATAGACCGCCAGCCGATTTTTTTGAAAAGACTTCTCTTAATTCGTTGCTGCCCTCGATGCCCTGTTCCTCCAGCTTGGTAAGCCCGGCTATACTGCCTTTGGTTGCCGCTTCGGCGGCAAAAATCGCTTCACGCTTCATTTCAAGCCCGCGCAGGAACTTCTCATGCAACCTGAGAGTGCAGACCGACATCTTCTGCTCAATCTTATCGGGTGGCACTTCCTTTTTTACCAGATTATCCAGATAATCCCGAATTGTATAATCCAGGTTATTTTTAATAACGTTCAAATCTTCTGTTTGAGAAAGCGCAACAAAAATTTCGCGGTTTTCGCTGTTCTCGAAGTATTCCGGTTTAAGTTTATGCTTAAAGGATTTAAGTTTAGGGAATTGTAACAATAACGTCAAGCAGTATTCTTCTATAGGCTGGGAAAACGCCGGACGCATCGTTTTAGTCGAGAGGGTTTTATCCTTTTTATTGCCGTACTTATTATATTCTACGGGTTTTTTAATTGTTGCTTCAAGTTCGCGCAAACTGACGCTTACAAGACGTGATAATTTTTGCAGGTAATGCGCCCGGCGAATCCTGTCTTCAATTTCCGTAATTACCGGCATCAACCTTCCGGCGGCAACGGTCTTGTCTTTAGCTGTAGACAAATCAAGTTTTGAGGTAACCATATCGAAGGTGTAATCGATTACAGGAATCGAATTATCTAACATTTTTTGCCACTGCGGGGGATCGTTACGTATTACATCGTCCGGGTCGCTGCCGGGCGGCATGACGGCTACTTTGATTTCGTTCCCTATTAAATTTTCATATCCGACACAGCGCAGCATGGCCTCCTCGCCGGCGGCATCCGAATCCAGTGCCAGCACCAGGTTTTTGGTCAGCTTCTTCACTATGTTCATCTGCTTATCGGTAACGGCTGTTCCCATGGAAGCCACCACATTGGAAAAACCGTACTGGTGCGCCACAATAACATCCATATAGCCTTCGACCAAAACTGCCCTGTCCTCTTTGCGTATCGATTGGCTTGCCAGATTTATTCCGTAGAGGTTGCCGCTCTTATCGAAAATAGGGGACTGGGGAGAGTTGATATACTTGGCCTGGTTTTCTTCGAATGTTCTTCCCCCGAAACCGCAGCACCTGCCTTTAATATCCAGAATCGGGAACATCAGGCGGTTGCGGAAGACATCATGCGAGTCTTTGCCTTCGACTCTGGTGATTACACCTGCTTCTAAAAGCTCGTTTTCCGTAAATTCTTTATCGAGCAGGTATACTTTCAGCGCGTCACGGCTGTTTAAACTGAAACCAAGCTGGAAATCACCAATCGATTTCTCGTTCAAGCCTCTTTTTAAAACATAACTTTTAGCCTTTTCACCGTAACCGGTGTTAATCAATATGTTGTGAAAATATTGAGCAGTTGCCTGGTTGACCTGGTAGAGCTTATCGTATTTTTCCCTGTCCTCTTTTTGTCCGCTCATAGCCGGTACTTCAATGCCGGCTTTTTCGGCAAGCAGGCGCAGGGCATCGCCGAAATCGATATTCTGCTGTTTCATTATAAATGAAAAGACATCGCCGCCCTCGTTGCAGGCGCCGAAACAATGCCATCTCTGCTCATCGGGATAGATAAAAAAGGAGCCGTGCTTTTCGCTGTGGAAAGGGCATAAACCCTTGAGGTTTTTACCGGCTCTGGTCAATTTTGTATACTGACCGACTACTTCTACAATATCGGTTTTTAGTTTTATGTCTTCAATAATGCTCATACTTCTAAACAATTATACAATATATTTGCCTGATATGCCCGAAAAAATTTCCATTTTAATCAATCTTGATATTTAAACGTCTTAGCAACTGTGATTAAAAAGAAACAGATTTACCTATATATTAAAACGCCATTTTCAAGATAAGGTAAGACGGGAGAGGGATTAAATTAATTGAAGGATTAGAGTGTTATTTTCTTTGACAGGTTGGTTGCATAATGGTCTGTCATGCCGGCTATATAATCCACGACGCATCTTTCGGTTTCATCGCTGAAGCGCATATATTCCGGCGGCAGTTCATCCAGATGCTCCAAAAAGTATTCATAAAGATTCTTAACGATTTCTCTGGCTTCTATGGTTTCGCTTTCTTTGGATTGTACGCGGTAAACCTTTTCGAAAAGAAAACTCCTTAATTCACTGGTGGCTTCGAGAACTCCCTTGCTCATTTTTATTGTGGGTTTGGCTTTTTTATCTCCCGCACCTGAAGCTGCCCATGAATTTTCAACGATATCGCATACCATTGTGTTCACACGCTCTCCGTGAGATTTCCCCAGCAAACTGATAGTGGAAGAAGGCAGTCCCTTTTCCGTTATGATACCGGCCCTGATGGCATCGCCGATATCGTGATTTACATAGGCAATCAGGTCGGATATCTTGCATATTTCGCCCTCTAGCGTTCCTACCTCTCCCCAGTTCTCTCCATACATATTATCTTCCGGCTTGGAGTGGTTGAGTATGCCGTCTCTTACTTCCCATGTCAGGTTTAATCCTTTACCATCATTTTCAATAATATCCACCACTCTCAGGCTCTGCTGGTTATGCCTGAAACCTTTATGATAGAGCTCATTCAATACATCTTCTCCTACATGTCCGAAGGGAGTGTGACCGAGGTCGTGTCCCAACCCGATAGCTTCCGTCAGGTCTTCATTCAAATTCAATGAGCGGGCAATGGTCCTCGCCAGTTGGGAAACCTCAAGTGTGTGTGTTAAACGTGTTACATAATGGTCGCCAAGGGGAGCGATAAAGACCTGTGTCTTGTGTTTTAAACGACGGAAAGCTTTACAGTGAATTATGCGGTCACGGTCGCGTTGAAAGGCCGTGCGCAGCGGACAGGGCTCTTCGTTTTTGAGCCTGCCCCTGGATAAAACGCTTTGAGCTGCAAACGGTGAAAGTTGCAGCTCTCGCTCTTCAATTCTCTGACGGATGTTAAGCCGCTGAATCATCTAATATTAAGTTTGGCTTCCGCTTTGGCGATTATCTCACGGGTGGTGCCTATCATATCGGGGCTGACCGAAACAGAAGTGATTCCCCATGACACCAGTTTTTCAGTCAGTTCAGGATATACCGATGGGGCCTGTCCGCAGATAGATGCGGTAACGCCCATGCTTTTAGCAACGGTAATTGCTCTTTCCAGTGCTATCATAACAGCTTCATTGCGCTCATCGAAGGTGGAGGCCAGTTTGGCACTGTCCCTGTCGATTCCCAGTATCAACTGTGTCAGGTCATTGCTGCCGATAGAGATGCCGTCGATGCCGACGCTTAAGAATTTTTCAATCAGGAAAATATTGGAAGGCACTTCCACCATCATCCAGAGTTTGAAATCCTCACTACGTACCAGCCCTTCCTTTTCCAGAATGGCTTTGGTGCGTTTTAGCTCGTCAATCGTCCTGACAAAGGGAATCATGACATGCAGGTTTTTGTAATCTCTTCTGACACGTTTAATAGCTTCGATTTCAAGTTTGAAGGATTCAATATCGGTAACATATCTTGAAGCGCCGCGGTAACCTATCATCGGGTTCTCTTCAGATTCTTCGAAATCGCGACCACCGATAAGGTCTTTATATTCATTGGTTTTGAAATCCGTGGTCCTGTAGACAACCGGACGGGGATAGAAGGGTTTGGCAAAAGAAACCAAACCGTTATAGAGTTTATCAACGAACTCGTTTCCTTTATTCTGCTTCAACATATAGCTGGGATGCTCTCCGATTTGCGCTACTATGAATTCCGCTCTTAACAACCCGACACCATCTACATTCCGGGCGGCAATCATGTCCGCCAGTTCCGGTTGAGCCAGGTTGACATAAACCTTGGTTTTGGTAGTCAACGCTTCTCTGAGAATATTGGTCATCTTGGTAGTGGTCATACTGCGGGCGATTTTGCCGCTGTAAACCTTACCCTTGGCTCCGTCGACTGTAATTATCTTTTTATCTATAAGCGTTGTCGTAGCCTGGTCGGTACCTACAACACAGGGTATACCGAGTTCGCGGCTGACGATGGCGGCATGAGCAGTTCTTCCGCCCCTGTCGGTAACAATGGCGGCCGCTTTCTTCATCGCCGGAACAAAATCGGGGGTGGTCATTTCAGTAACCAGGATATCCCCCTGGTGTACTCTGTCAAGTTGGGATGCTTCATGGATTATTTTTACCGGGCCGGAGGCCAGTCCGGGGCTGGCGGCTACGCCGCTTAACAGTACCGGAGCATTGATTTCAGGCTCTTCTTCAACGGCGTCTTTAATAGTGGTTACCGGCCGGGTTTGTAAGATAAAATATTTACCGTTTTCTTTTGCCCATTCGATATCCTGCGGGAACTGGTAATGATCTTCGATTTGTTTTCCTATTTTTGCCAGTTCGATAATCTCTTCATCCGAAAGCTTTGGTTTTTCCTGCAAGGCTTTATCAATCAACTGCCAGGTATTGATTTCCTTACCGTTGTTTCCGGGGTTTCTGGAGAGTTGAGTCTTCTGGCGACTGATCCTTTTTGAAATAATAGCGAGTTTTTCTTTATCTACTATATATAAATCAGGGGTTACCTCTCCCGAGACTAACCCCTCGCCTAAGCCGTATATGGCTTCAATAACAATTTCTTTGGTATTGCTGGTTACCGGTTCAACGGTGAACATAACTCCTGAAGTAACGGAGGCTATCATTCTCTGTACGGGAACTGCTATGCCTACTTTAAAATGGTCGAATCCCTGCTGAACCCGGTAGTAAATGGCGCGCGGCTCGAACAGTGATGCCCAGCACCGGAGTACGGCATCGACTACTTCATCGGGTCCTTCGATATTAAGATAAGTGCTTTGCTGCCCGGCAAACGATGCTTCGGGGAGGTCTTCGGCAGTGGCAGATGAACGTACCGCCACCAATCCTCCACCCAGTTGCTTGTAAGCTTCCTTGATTTTATCAGCCAGGTCGGGCATTACGGCAGAGTCTAAAAACATTTGTTTGATTACGGCGGATACGCGTTGCAGTTGCTTGGTGTCTTCTATATCTAAAGATTCAAGGAGTGTTTGAATTTCGTCGATTATATCGGATTTTTTCAGGAAATCGAAGTAGGCATCCACCGATACAACAAAACCCGGAGGAACCGAAATGTCGGCTTTTATCATTTCCCCCAGATTAGCCCCTTTACCGCCTGCAATCGGGACATCCTCTTTGGAAATGTCTTTAAACCAGATAATTGCCTCAGGCATAATATAGCTCTCCTTATTAACGTAAGTTTAGATGAAGCGTCACTATTATACCATAATGACACTATCGTCCTGCAAGCCAGACATAATACCCGAATTTCTTGACAGTTTCAGAAAACAAGGGGTAGAATAAGCTGGACTGACGATTGTACAGGAGGGGCGTTTTAATGGTAGAGATGACGATTGACAGTGTGCGTATCGGTCTTATGAATCGGCAAATGGAATATCAGTATGTTGTTCTGTTAAAGGAAAAAGAGGCTGAAAGGTTTTTACCTATTTTTATAGGTCCTGCCGAAGCCAAAGCCATACTAATCAAACTAAAGGGTGAGAGCGTTCCCAGGCCATTGACGCATGATTTGTTGCAAAAGTTAATGGTAACTTTAGGTGTGTCTGTGGATTCGATTATTATAAATGACCTGAAGAGCGATATTTTTTATGCGAAAATTATACTTAACATAGACGGCAGGCAGGAAGAAATCGATTCGCGCCCGAGCGATGCTCTGGCGCTGGCAATAAGAATGGAAACACCCATATATGCCGATGAATCGGTTTTAGAGAAAGCAGGGATACCCCTGGACCAGGATAAGGAAACCGGAGAACCCATTCTGCAGAAGGAAGAATTAAGCGATATAGAAAGTAGGGGAGGAAAGGTAAGCGAAGAGGAAATGAAGAGGCTTTCCGCGTTCCGCGAATTTATCGATAATCTGGATATGGATGACTTCGGAAAACATAAATCGTAAATTAAAAATCTGTAAAAATATTTAAGCCCCGGATTATTTTTCGGGGCTTATTAATTACCTTTTTACGCCTGAAAGTATACATATATATATGTATACTGCATGTAAAAAAAACGGAAATTCGTTGGATTTATTGGCTTGACTTAAATAGTTATTTTTTGGTATGCTTTTTGTCGGGTTATTTAAGGTGGCGGGATGCATAGATGGCATACAGCCATGAAGTTGATTGGGGTGGGGTGGTACATAGCGCTTTCCATAGCAGGTGGAACGCTCGGCGGTTTATGGCTTGATAACAAATTAGATACCAAGCCTGTTTTTATAATATCCGGTTTGTTCATAGGAATGATCGTTGCTTTTTATGGTGTTTACAGAATGATTATACCCCTGATGAAAAACAATACAGACAAGGAGAACAGCTAGTGGCAAAAAAGAAAGGCTGTTTGGGTTGTTCTTTTCCCGTGGCTATTGTTGTCGGACTGATTATATTGGCCGTTGGTATTTTAAGTTTTCTATCAGGCGCTTTAGGAAACGCTCTATTAGGTAACATTGGTCTCCCTGAATGGCTTTTAGCCGAATCCCCTGAGGTTCATCTTCCCACATCTGTCATTTTCCATTTTTTGGGTTTCCCTGTTACCAATACCATTATTACGGCATGGATTACCATAATAGTCTTGGTTGCAGTTTTTTATTTCGGGACCCGGAACATGAAACTTATTCCCTCCCGTTTTCAGACTGCAATAGAATCCGTGATTAGTTATTTGTTAACTTTTTGCGAAGATATTGCCGGAGAAAAATACGGTCGCAGGTTTTTTGCAATAGTCGCCACTATTTTCCTTTTTGTTATAACCAATGCATGGATAGGTTTGATACCCGGCGTCGGCACCATATTGGTGCAGGGAGCTGATGGGCATATGGTGCATCTGTTCCGCCCCGTAAATACCGATATCAATCTGCCTCTTGCACTTGCTTTAATATCCTTCGTCTTTGTCGAGTATTGGGGCATAAAGACTTTGGGTGCGGGCTATTTCAAAAAGTTTTTTAACACACATCGTTTTTTCCATGGTTTCAAAGAACTGTTCAGCGGGAAGATTAAGCAGGCTATGGGCTCTTTTTTCAATGGTGCCATCGACATATTTATTGGTTTGCTGGAAGCACTCAGCGAACTGGTTCGTATTGTTAGTTTTACCTTCCGTTTGTTCGGTAATATGACGGGCGGAGAGATTCTTCTTCTGATGATGGTATTCCTGGCTCCGTTCATGCTGGCTATCCCGTTCTATGGTCTTGAATTGCTGGTAGGCTTTATACAGGCGCTTATATTCGCCGGATTGACGCTGGTTTTCGCTACCATAGCTATTACCCCGTCGCATTCGGATGAGTAATATAAAGGGATTAAACCCAAGAAATAATTGTAAGATACAGTCGGAATTAAGGAGGTTTTATAATGGAAGCAGAGGCAATTAAACTGTTAGCAGCTGGGTTAGCAATGGGTCTGGGTGCCATCGGCCCCGGAATCGGTATTGGTATTTTGGGTTATGGCGCCGTACAGGCAGTAGCCCGCAATCCGGAAGCCAGAGGCCCCATTTTTACCAATATGTTATTTTCTGTAGCACTTGCCGAAGCAGTCGCTATTTATGCTTTAGTTGTCGCTATCGTTTTGGTATTTGTAGCGTAGCTCCAGAGAACGGGAGGAGGTCCTTGTGGAAGGATTAGGAATTAATTTATCTTCTTTATTGGCGCAACTTGTCAATTTCGGGTTACTGTTGGCGTTGCTTTATATTTTCGCATACAAACCTGTCATCAAGATGCTCGACCAGCGCTCTGCCAAAATCAAGGAAAGCATTGACCAGACGGAGCAAATTAAGGAACAGGCTGAATTGGCAGAAAAAGAAACAGCCAGGTTAATCGCTGAAGCCAGCAAAGAAGGACAAAAGATTATAGACCAGGCTACACAAATCGGCGAAGAAACTAAACAGAAGGCAAAACAGGATGCGAAAATCGAAGCGGAGAGGCTGATAGCCAAAGCGAAACTCGAAATCGAGAGAGAACGCGATGATGCTATCGGTGAGCTCAGAAACGCTTTTGCCGATTTAACGGTAATTGCTGCCGGTAAGGTTATCGACCGCTCGCTGGATAAAGAACAGCATCGCCAGTTGATCGATAAAGTGCTTGAAGAAAGCAAGGTTCTTAATAAAAATTAGTTTAGTTTAATTGTGGAGTTATTGTGGCAAAGAAATTTTCTGCCAGAAGATATGCGCAGGCATTATTTGCTGTTGCGCAGGAAAAGAATAAAACGGATGACTTGCTGGTTGATCTGGAAAGTGTAGAACAACTTAATGAGGATAAGTCGGTTGCAGCTTACCTAAGCAACCCGGCAATCAGTTTCAAGGAAAAGGAATCCGTACTTACCGGTAAATTGCCGGGAATCGATTCGTCGGTGGTGAACCTTGTTTATCTGTTGTTATCCAATGGCCGGATTAACATGCTTAGTAAAGTTACTAATGAATTCAGGCAGATGATTGACAGGCACAAGGGCATTGAAAGGGCAGAAGTAATTTCGGCAGTGGCATTAGATGATAAATCACGCGAAAAGATCAGCAGCCGTCTGGGTGATATGCTGGGAAAGAAAATATTAATCGAGCCGGAGAGCACCGACCCTGCATTAATCGGCGGTGTTATCGTTAAGGTAGGCGGTAAGTTGCTCGATGGCAGCACTCGTAGTGCGTTGAATATTTTGAAAAAAGAAATCAGTTAGTTTTTTTATAACTACCAAGTTGTACACAGGAGGTGGGTATTTTGGCTAAAGGTCAGGAAATAGTCTCTATTATCAAGCAACAGATAGAGCAATTCGGAACCCAGATAAATCTGGTAGATGTGGGAACGGTTATCGCAGTCGGTGACGGTATTGCCAGAATTTACGGATTAGCCGGCGTAAAATATAATGAAATGCTTCAGTTCCCCGGTGATGTAATGGGAATTGCCCTTAACCTTGAAGAAGACAGCGTAGCCGCCATTCTTCTGGGTGATGCCGGTAACATTAAGGAAGGCGATGAAGTTCGTTCTACCGGTAAAATCGCTGAAGTTCCGGTCGGTAAAGCCTTAATCGGCAGGGTTGTCGACCCGCTGGGGAGACCATTGGACGGCAAGGGTCCCATTAAAACCGAAAATACCCGCCCCCTTGAAAGAGTCGCTCCTAACGTCGTTTCACGTAAATCGGTAAATACGCCGGTGCAAACAGGCATTAAAGCAATCGACAGTATGATTCCTATCGGACGCGGACAGAGAGAACTTATCATCGGCGACCGCTCTACCGGTAAGACGGCGATTGCACTGGATACCATCGTCAACCAGAAGAACGGCGATTTACTATGTATCTACGTGGCTATCGGTCAAAAGGCTGCCAAGGTTGCACAGGTTGTTGCCAACCTGGAAGCGCATGGTGCGATGGAGCATACTATTGTTATCGCTGCGAATGCTTCAGAATCCGTTGCCTTGCAGTATCTTGCTCCCTATGCCGGTTGCGCTATCGGCGAAGAGTTCATGGAGAGCGGAAAAGACGCATTAATAATATACGACGACCTTTCCAAACACGGTTGGGCATACCGCCAGCTTTCGTTACTACTCAGAAGGCCTCCGGGCAGAGAAGCTTATCCCGGCGATGTCTTCTATCTTCACAGCAGATTATTGGAGAGGGCAGCGAGGCTTTCTGATGAGCTTGGTGGCGGTTCGCTTACGGCATTACCGATTATCGAAACTCAGGCCGGAGATGTATCGGCTTATATTCCGACCAATGTTATTTCCATTACCGACGGGCAGATTTATCTGGAGCCGGACCTCTTCAATGCCGGTATCAGGCCTGCCTTGAATATCGGTATTTCGGTATCCCGCGTAGGCAGCTCGGCGCAAACAAAAGCCATGAAGAAGGTTGCCGCTAAATTGAAACTGGCAATGGCACAGTATAGAGAGTTAGCTGCTTTTGCGCAGTTCGGCACCTCGGAACTTGATAAGGCTACCAAATTACAGATCGACAGAGGCAAAAGAATAGAGGAAGTGCTTAAACAGCTCCAATTTGAGCCGATGCCGGTAGAGAGTCAGGTTATTATTCTCTTTGCAGCCATAAACGGCTATATCGATGACCTGCCTGTAGAAAAAGTAAAAGAATTTGAGAGCAAACTGCTTAATTCTATTAGAACAACTAATTCCGAATTGGTTAATAAATTAGCAAAAGAAAAGAACTTCGACGACAAGATGGAATCCGAGATGAAAGACGCAATTGCGGATTTCAAGAAAAGCTTCAAGTATGTCTAGGAGTATAAATGGCTAATATACGTTTGATAAGACGCCGTATAAAAGGCGTAAAGAACATTGCAAAGATTACCAAAGCGATGGAAATGATCGCTGCCTCGAAGATGAGGAAGGCGCAGGAACATGGCTTGGCAGGGCGTCCTTACTCGGAAAAGATAACTCAGGTTATTTCCGATTTAATGGCTGTTTCAAGCGGACAAGCACTGCATCCGTGTCTTACCGCCAGGGAAGAGGTTAAAAAGATCACCATAATTCATATAACCCCTGACAGGGGGCTTGCCGGCGGTCTTGTGGGCAATATCAATCGTATGACTGCCAGATTTATACTGGAGAAAAATGCAAAGGCGGGCGTCATCGCTGTAGGCAGAAAGGGTCTCGACTTCTTAAGAAGAACCGGGCGGCAAATAGAAGCGGAGTTTACAGGTCTTGGCGACTATCCGGATTTATTAGCCACTCTGCCCATTTCTCATATTGTCCTGGATGAATACCCCAGGGGCGAAACGGATGAAGTCTATATAGCATATACCAAATTTATTAATACCATGTCACAGGAAGCGGTTATAGAAAAGTTATTACCGGTAGAGCCTGCGGAAATTCCGCCGACCGAGAATGTGGAATATATTTATGAGCCCAATGCCAGCGCTGTTTTAGACGGGCTTATTCCGCGTTTCGTTGAAATGCAGGTCTACCATGCAATTTTGGAATCTATTGCCAGTGAACAATCTGCCAGAATGGTCGCTATGCGCAATGCGACGCAAAACGCCAAGGAACTGATTGAAGATTTAACACTGGTTTACAATAAAGTAAGACAAGAAATGATAACCAATGAGTTGCTTGATATCACCGGTGGAACTGCAGCTCTTGAGTAGGAGGAAGTAATGGCAAAAGGTAAAGTAGTCCAGGTTATTGGTTCGGTGGTTGATATTGAATTTCCGCCAGATGAACTGCCGGCGCTTTTTAATGCCGTTGAAATTAAAAACGGCGATGATAAATTTGTATTGGAAGTTCAGAGCCATCTGGGAAATAACTGGGTAAGGTGTTTGTCTTTTACACCGACCGATGGTCTTGCCAGGGGTGTTGAAGCTGATGATACCGGAGAACCGATTGCCGTTCCTGTAGGTGAAGGCTGTCTTGGTCGTTTATTCGACGTTACAGGTACTGCACTGGATGGACTGGGCGATGTTAAGAGCGAAGAAAAATGGCAGATACACCGTAATCCCCCATCATTTGAAGAGCAGGAATCCACCGTTCAGATGCTTGAAACCGGTATCAAGGTTATCGACCTGATAACCCCCTTTGCCAAGGGCGGTAAAGCCGGTCTTTTAGGCGGCGCCGGTGTCGGTAAGACGGTTATTATTCAGGAACTCATTCGCAATATTGCTACAGAGCACGGCGGTTATTCGGTTTTTGCCGGTGTCGGTGAACGTTCCCGTGAAGGAAACGACCTCTGGAAAGAAATGGCCGAGTCCGGGGTGCTTGCTAAGACCGTTATGGTATTCGGACAGATGAACGAACTTCCCGCTGTGCGTTTGCGTGTAGCTCTGACCGGTCTTACGATGGCAGAATATTTCCGCGATGTTCAAAAACAGGACGTACTGATGTTCATCGATAATATCTATCGTTATACACTGGCCGGTATGGAAGTTTCCGCCCTGCTCGGGCGTATGCCTTCCGCAGTAGGTTATCAGCCTACGCTGGCCACTGAAATGGGGCAGTTGCAGGACCGCATCACTTCCACAAAACAGGGTTCGATTACTTCATTCCAGGCTATTTATGTGCCGGCTGATGACTACACCGATCCCGGTGTGGTGGCAACATTCGGTCATCTCGATTCGGTTATTGCCCTTGAGCGTTCCCTGGCTGAACAGGCTCTTTATCCTGCGGTGGACCCGCTGTCTTCGAACTCGAGGATTCTGGCTCCGGAAAACGTCGGTGAAGAGCACTACTTCGTTGCCCGTGAAGTTCAAAGGATATTACAGAGATATAAGGATTTACAGGATGTTATCGCTATCCTCGGTATGGAAGAATTGAGCGAAGACGATAAACTCACTGTTTATCGTGCCCGCAAGATACAGAGATTCTTAACCCAACCGTTCTTTGTCGGCGAAGTATTCACCGGACGCGCGGGAAAATATGTACCCATTGCCGAAACTATTCGGGGATTTAAAGAAATACTCGACGGCAAACATGATGATTTACCTGAACAGGCTTTTTATATGGCAGGTACCATCGATGATGTAATCGAGGCTGCCAAGGCGTTACAGGCGTAGTAGATAGAAGCGGGGGCTTAAAATGGCGACAATTAAACTGGATATCGTAACAGCGGAACGCTCGGTTTATTCCGACGACGTTGATATTGTGATTGCACCGGGAATCGACGGAGAACTCGGTATTTTACCCAGGCATACCCCGTTAATGACCATGCTGCAGCCCGGTGAACTTATTGCCCGCAAGGGCAACGAGGAGTATTCCCTGGCTATCTCAGGCGGTTTTCTGGAAGTACGTCCCGATAGGGTAATCGTACTGGCCGATTCTGCCGAAAGAGCTGAAGAAATCGACATTGCCAGAGCAGAAGAGGCTAAGAAACGCGCCGAGAAACTGATGACGGAAAAATACGCTCCGGGAGTCGATGTAGGGGGTGCGGAAGCTGCTTTACGACGCTCACTGGTGAGAATTAAAGTGGCCGAGAGGCGCAAGAAAAAGGCTCCGCGTATCTAGAAATCGTAGAGATTAGAGAAGAAATGAAAAGGATGGGTTTTATCCCATCCTTTTTTACGTCTGTATCGTTTAACTAAAATGATACGATTTGTTACAAAATACCCTCTCGGCTTAGTTTAAGTCTAAAATAAAAAGGGTTAATACTAATTAAGGATATAAAAATTTTAAATTATATCAAGGGTAGCTCGAGTTCCGGCTTTAGCAGCTTTTACTCTGATTAAGGTTCTTATAGCCTGAGCTATTCTGCCTTGTTTTCCGATTATTCTCCCTTTATCCTCATCGGCAACCTGCAATTTGAGAGTAATCCCTTCCTCTCCTTCTTCCTCAGTAACAACCACAGCATCCGGAGAGTTAACAAGCGATTTTGCGATGTATTCTACCAGTTCCTTCATGATTTCTCCTTTGTCGCCTTAAACTTATCTAAAATACCTGCTTTTTTAAGCAGACGACTGACGGTAACTGTGGGTTGGGCACCCTGACCTAACCATTTAAGAGCTTCCTGCTCATTAATATTAACTGTTTCCGGATCAGTCATCGGGTCATATTGACCGATAATGGAAATAAACGCACCGTTTCTGGGCGAATGCGAGTCGGCAATAACGACACGATATGCCGGTTTTTTAGGGGAACCAATACGTCTTAATCTGATTTTTACCATATTTTAAAATTCTTTCCTACCTTACTTTCGTGATATTATGCAACAAAAGCTATGTGCCTGTCAACAGTATTTATATATAAAACGTGAATAAAACGTTTGTCAGTACCTGTTACAGTATATATAATGAGGATTATGAATGACAAATATCTATGGAAGGGAGCAATTAATCCGCAGGAAGCTATCTCTTTGCAAAAACAAATGGCAGCAGATGTCATTAAATATGGGGAGATTTCATCTCCGTCATATATAGCCGGAATCGATATCGCCGTATGGAAAAATAGTAATCATGCACAAGCTGCCATTGTTGTGTTGAAATATCCCCGTCTTGAAATAGCCGAGATAAAGAAAGCCTGCGGTGAGATAACTTTTCCTTATATTCCCGGATTACTCTCTTTCCGCGAGATTCCCTTGATACTGGAAGCATGGCAAAAACTCGCAATATTGCCTGATATCATAATGGTAGACGGGCATGGATTAGCTCATCCGAGAAGAATAGGAATAGCCTCGCATCTTGGACTGCTGGTAGACATCCCGACAATCGGTTGTGCCAAGTCAAAATTATGCGGTGATTTTCAAACGCCTTCAGACAAGTCAGGTAGTTATACTAATCTATTGGACGATGGAGAAATTATCGGCGCCGCCCTGAGAACCAAAACCAGTGTCAAGCCGTTGTTTATCTCGGTCGGGCACAAAATAAGCCTTGAAAATTCGATTTACTGGGTTATGCGGTGTTGCAGGGGATATCGCTCGCCGCAACCGACGCGCCTGGCGCACCTGGCAGCCGGCGGTAATTTGTAATCAAGCGGCATAATAAATTAAACTAAACTGTTAATGTTAAGCGATTAAGGGAGAAGTATGAGCGAATTAGCGGATAAACTCGAAGATTACAAGCAGAGAATTTCATCAGCAATGGTGCGTCTTTGACATCCCTGCCAAACAAAAACAGCTGGCTGAGCTTGAAAAACAATCCATGAGCCCGGATTTTTGGCAGGACTCCGGTAGGGCACAGGATGTGATGCGCCTCTTGGCCGAAACCAGGAAAACAGTGGAACGGTGGCGGGAAATGGAGCAGAAAGTAATTGACATAACAGAGCTCATATCTCTTGTACCCGATGGTGAAGAATCCTCGCTGGATACGGAAATCAGGCAGGAAATGGATGCTATCGAATCACGTCTCGACCAAATGGAGTTCGAGCTGGCTTTCGGCGGAGAATACGATAATCGTAATGCAATACTATCCATTCATGCCGGCGCCGGAGGTGTTGAGTCGCAGGATTGGGCGGAGATGCTGGTGCGTATGTATCTGCGCTGGGCGGAAAGGAAAAAGTATAAAGCCGAAGTCCTGGATATTTCGCCGGGAGAAGAAGCCGGCATAAAAAATGTTATCCTGGAAATATCAAGTGAATATGCCTTCGGATATCTGAAATCGGAACACGGAGTACACAGGCTGGTGCGTCTATCCCCCTTCGATTCAGATCATGCGCGTCATACATCGTTTGCCCTGGTAGAAGTAATGCCGGAGGCGGGAGAGGAGGTCGATATAAACATTTCCTCCGATGACTTAAAAGTGGAAACCTTCAGGTCATCGGGCCCGGGCGGACAAAATATGCAAAAGACCAGCAGCGCAGTTCGCATAACGCATATACCGAGCGGTACGGTGGTAAGCTGTCAGAGCGAGCGTTCTCAATTTCAGAATAAAGATAGCGCTATGAAAATCCTGCTCTCAAGGTTACTGAACCAGGAACTGGCTAAGAAGGAAGAGGAGCGGGCAAAGCTCAAGGGTAAACGAATCGTTGCCGGTTGGAGTAACCAGATCAGGAGTTACGTTCTGCATCCTTACAAAATGGTAAAAGACCATCGAACGGATTATCAGGTGGGAGATGCAGAGTCGGTTCTGTCCGGTGATCTGGATGGATTTATAAATGCCTACTTAAGAGCCGGGCTCGGGGATGAAGATGATTAGGAAAACAGCGCTTGTTTTACTGGCGCTAATGCTGATGACGATATCTTACAGTTCGCTTCAGGTAGATAGTAGTTCCGATACCGCTGTCAAATTAATCCCTTCGATAACAACATCATTCCCAGATTCAATTGATTTCAGTCTGGATATCGAAACGGATATTCTTATCCTGGATATCAGGCTTCACTATGTCGTCGAACGCGAAAGTTTTAGCGATGTCACCCAGGAAATAACAGTCGGCGTCCCAATGCCTTTTCAGTATGAGATGAGTGTCTACTGGACATGGGATATGCGCACCACCGGTTCGCTGCCATCAGGTACTGTCGTGCGCTACTGGTGGACAGCTGCCGATATAGATAATAATTTATATCGAACGGAACCGGCATCCTTCAGTTTCGATGATGATAACTATGACTGGCACAATTTGAATCATAATAATGTTACTCTTTACCGGTATTACGGCGATGAAGGTTTCGCCGCAGACCTGATGCAAACGTGTCAGGATACCCTGGTACGGCTGGGAGAAGATACCGGCGCTTACCCTGAATCTCCGATCAGGATTTATATTTATTCCAGTTCTTCTGCCTTGAGGAATGCCATGGTCTTTGCCAAGCAATGGACCGGCGGGGTGGCTTATCCTGCTTATGGGGTTATTGCCATCGGTATTTCCAGGTCTAATCTTGAATGGGGCAAAAGAGCGCTGGCGCACGAAATAGCTCACCTGGTAACCCACCAGATGACATCGAATCCTTATAATAGCATCCCGGTATGGCTGAATGAGGGTATATCCATGTATGCCGAAGGAGAACTGGAAAAAGCCTATGAAAATTACCTGAAGGAGGCGGTTGTTCGCGGCTCGCTGATATCGGTACAAAGCCTGTGCAGTCCTTTCTCGGCTTATTCCGACATAAGCTATCTGTCTTATGCCCAAAGTTACAGTATCGTTGCTTTTCTGATTGAACGGTACGGACAGCAAAAAATGCATCGATTATTGATGGTATTTAAAGACGGCAGCACATATGATAATGCTTTGCTTGAGGTATATGGTTTCGATTTAGCCGGTTTAAATAGCCTATGGCAGGATTACATTATCGGCATCTACATGCCTTGACGACGAATAATAACTATGAAAAAGAATAAGTTTTTAATCAATTCGCTATTTCTTGTTTGTGCCGTAATATTGGCAATCCTGCCGAGCGCATGTGGTTTGGATTGGGGACAATCATCGAAAATAAGTGGTGATGTATTGAATCTCTACGGGGAAGACCCGTATACCCTCGACCCGGCGCTGGCCGGCGACTCCACCTCGATAAATTACATCCTCCAGATTTTCAGCGGGCTGGTTACTTTTAATGACGACCTGGAACCGGTTGCCGATATTGCCGAAAGCTGGGAAGTCAGCGATGATAACCTGGTATATACTTTCTATTTAAGAAACGATGCCTGTTTCCATGACGGGAAGAAGGTTAAGGCTGTCGATTTTAAATATTCATGGGAGCGCGCCTGTAATCCGTTAACCGGCTCGCAGACTGCATCTTTATACCTCGGCGATATTCTCGGCACAGATGAAGTACTGGCCGGAGAAACCGTCAACATCAGCGGAGTGCGAGTAATTGACAACTATACCCTGAAGGTAACGCTTAAAAGCCCGGTAACCTATTTTCTGGAAAAATTAAGTTATCCGGTTTCTTTTGTGGTCGATGAGAAAGATATCTCCGGCAGTCAATACTGGTGGATAAATCCCAACGGAACTGGTCCGTTCAAATTGTGGAGATGGGAAGAGGGCAGTGAACTGGTGCTCCAGAGTAGCGATAAATACTATCGGTATATAGCCAAACTGGATTACGTCGTTTATAAGATTTTATCCGGTATAGAGTTCGATATGTATGAAACTGGAGAAATCGATGTTTGCAGTGTCGGTCTTGCCAACATCTACCGGGCGACCGATATAGACGGGGAATTCTACAACCAGTTGTACAGCAATCCCGAACTGAGCCTGATGTATATGTGCTTTAATTGCAACCAGCCTCCTTTTGACGATGTAAATATCCGCCGCGCATTTGCCATGTCTATCGACAAAACGAAACTGGTGTCGCTGATTTACAATAATACTGTTATGCGGGCGGACGGTATTATTCCTTTCGGAATGTACGGTTATAATGAGAACCTGTCGGTGTTATCATTCGATACTCAGGCAGCCCTCGCATTGATTGCAGAGTCTTCATACGGAGATATATCGAACCTGCCGGAGATTGTTATTACCAGCGGAGGTTATGGCGGGCAAATTTCCACTATAGTGGATGCCGTAATTAACGAATGGAGAGTAAATCTCGGCATAGAGGTAACCGTCAGGCAGCTGGAACCGAATGAGTTTTTATACAATATTCTCGCGGAAAAAGATAATTTGTTTTTCTGGGGCTGGAGCGCGGATTATCCTCATCCGCAGAATTTTCTGGAAATCCTGTTTTCTACAGATTCTGAAGGGAACTATGGGGGATACAGTAATGTGGAAGCTGATATGCTGTTAAAGTTAGCTGCCATAGAGCAAGATGAAGAGGTCAGCCTTGAGCTTTACCGGCAGGCAGAACAAATATTTATTGATGACGCTGCCTGTATTCCGTTATATTTCGGCAGAAACTATATACTTGTTAAACCTTACGTCAAAGGATACGAATTAAACGCATTGGGAATGGTCAATCTGAATGAAGTATATCTTGTGAATTAATATGGCGGAGGGGGTGGGATTCGAACCCACGGTCCTCTTGCGAGGACAACGGTTTTCAAGACCGTCACCATAGGCCACTCGGACACCCCTCCGGATGCGAAAACAACATAGATAATTATAGCGGGATAGCCGATAAATTGCTAACCTCAGCGACAAAGGGTAATATAGTAAGGGGGAAAAAGATGCAGCAATATTACTGGAACGTACAAAAAAAGATTTTAGTACAAAGAGATATTATCCGCTCTCTACTGAAAGACCCTAAAGTCATCGGTGATTATTATGAAGCAATTATCATGGAAGCCGTCAGGGAAAGCATCTCGCAGTATTTTTCAGCCAGGCGGGGCGTTATTATCTCTGCGGATGGGCAGAGCAGCCGAGAGTGCGATATTATCGTTTACAGCGCAGCCGAATACGGCCCCCTGTTTTTGTCGGGCGATATTGTGGTAATCAATCCTGAAGCAGTCAGGTGTGTGATACAGGTAAAGGGTACGCTGAACCGTGAGAATCTGAACGAAGCGATAAAAAATCTGGGATCTGTAAATAAATTGAGACCCGGTATCTGGAAATTGATTGTCGGCTACAACACCGGGCTTCTATATAACGACCTTGTAAAGGTATGTGCCGAATCCTCTTGCGTTAACGGTATTTTTGCTCTAGCCAGCACCAACAAATTTGAAAAAGAAGACATAACTTCACAAATGCAGAACTTTGTGGAGCTTTTAAAGCTGATTGCCGCTCCCACTATGTATCAGACAAAGGATGCCGGAGACTATGTAGCCATAAAAACATCAGGGGAAGGCAGAATTGAAGGAGTGCCTTTCCCTGATTAAGAGTTAAATTAATATTAAATTATTCTTCTGTTTTGCCGCCGGCTTCCGGTTCTAAAACTTCCAAATCGGATTCCATAACTTCATATTCGAAGTCAGGGTCGTTTTCCTCGTAGTAATCCAGTTGCGCATCCAATAATTTCTTTACCTGTTCGTCTTTTACAACTTCGCTCGTGAACTCTTTTTTACTGTTTAAGGCCATGAGATAAAGGTACCCGCCTTCAAGTAAATTATAGACTACATAGGGCATGCAAATTCCGCTAAGATTCATCTCATTAAAGCTTTCGTGGTAAAAAGGAACGAATTGGAAGTTTTCAGGAAGCATCAATATCAATTCCTGCTTGATACTGTCCGGATTATCGGGATCACAATATTCGGGCGGTGTAACCGCAACCTGGCATGAACAAACCAGGGGACGAATATCATAAATCATACAGGCGTCTTCTTTTAAAAACGGGCAGGGTATTTTGTATTTTGCATACGCTGCACCCAGTTCTTCCACTTTGCGGCGTTTTTCCGCATCGAATCCCGATTCCCACATCTCGGAATACGCGCTTTGAAAGTCATCCAGGATGCCCTTATGTTCATCAAGGCTGCTTTTCCATTTTTTGTAATTGCGTATGAATGAAGACAGTTTACGTTCATGATTATATAGATAGTGAACTATAGCTTCGCATTCCTGAAGGGAAGCCGGTATGTATTGTGAACAGCACATCGAACAACCCCTGTGGCAGGATATCGTTTTTCCGCTGTTATTGGCTTCTTCGAACTGTTGCTTATAAATTATATCGTTGATATTTTTTAACTGTTCCTGTTGGTCGATGCAAAATTTCTCCCGGTTTTTACCGAATTCCCCGAGATAGGCAATTTCTTTATTCAATTTGAAGGGATTAAATGATTTTTTATCGAATTTTATTTCTTCCGTCGTTTCCGTCTTTCCATAACAGCAGTTCTTGTATTTTTTACCACTGCCACAACTACATAATTCATTTCTGCCAATACTTTTTTTATGTTCCATTACGCCTCTCTTTTAATAGAATATCCTCAAGATAAACTAAGATTATTTTATTACTTTAACCCCCATATAGGGCTGTAATACATCGGGAACGGCAATACTGCCATCGGATTGCTGATAATTCTCCATCACGGCTATAACCACTCTGGGCAGAGCCAGTCCGGAACCGTTAAGAGTATGAACATACTGCGGTTTGCTGTCTGCTGATGGGCGATAGCGTATGTTTGCCCGTCGCGCCTGGAAATCTCCGCAGTTGGAGCACGAACTCACTTCCAGCCATTCTTCACAACCGGGAGCCCACATTTCGATATCGTAAGTCTTGATGGAAGCAAAACTGATGTCGGCGGTACAAAGTCTCTTGATGCGATAAGGTATGTCAAGCTTGCGGCAGATATCCACCGCATTATCCACCATCTTTTCGAGTTCTTCGTTCGAGTTTTGCGGTTCTGTAAATTTATACATCTCCACCTTGTCGAACTGGTGTCCTCTCTTTATACCGCGCGTATCTTTACCCGCAGACATTTTTTCCCGCCTGAAACAGGCGGTATAAGCAACATAGTGAATGGGAAGAACACCGGGCTGAATAACTTCGTCACGGTGCATATTGGTTAGCGGAACCTCGGCTGTGGGAACCAGCCATAAATCTTCTTCGATATCGCGGTAAAGGTTATCGGCAAACTTGGGAAGGTTACTGGAACCGATCAAGCACTCCTTCTTTACCATGTAGGGCAGATAGGCTTCCTGATATCCGTGTTCTTCCGTATGCAGATTGAGCATGAAATTGATAAGCGACCTTTGAAGACGCGAGCCCAATCCTTTCAATACATAAAAACGCGTACCAGATAACCTGACACCTCTCTCGAAATCGATAATTCCCAGCCTTTCGCCGAGTTCCCAGTGCGGAGCCGGAATAAAATCGAATTTGCGCATCTCGCCGCAGGTGCTGACGACAATATTATCATCTTCGCTTTCACCGATAGGGACGGAATCCTGCGGTATGTTGGGCACGCGCAGCAGCATATCTTCCAGCCGGCTGTCGATATCCCGTAGTTCATCTTCGATAGATTTAATCTGGTCGCGCAGTTCGCGTCCTCTATCCGCCGATTCGGCACCCTGTTTTCTTGCCAGTTCCTTTCGCTCGCATCTCAGCTCTTCAACCCGCGCCATTTTCTGTCTTTTAGTTATATCGATTTCGATAATCTCATCTATCGGAGCGTTATCATGCCTGACAGAGATTGCCTGGCGTACAAGTTCCGTATTATCCCTTATAAATTTAAGGTCTAACATATTAATTATTCCTTTTCTCTTAGTTGAGGGAACAGGATAACTTCACGAATCGATTGCTGGTTTGTGAGCAGCATTACCAGTCTGTCTATACCAAGACCCAGACCGCCGGTGGGCGGCATTCCGTAAGCCATAGCGACCAGGAAATCTTCGTCGATAACTTCCTGTTCTTCATCCTTGCCACGGTTCCTCTGCTGGTTGACGAATCTCTGTCTCTGGTCAATCGGGTCGTTCAACTCCGAAAAAGCATTTGCCAACTCCATCCCACAAACATAAGCCTCGAATCTCTCTACTATATTATCATAACCGGGCTTCTTTTTGGCAAGGGGAGACATATCCAGCGGATAATCATATAGAATCGTCGGTTGTACCAGGTGCGGTTCTACGAATGTGGACAGCAGTTCGTCTATCAACCTGCCGCGGTCTTTGTTGGAGTCTACTTCCATATCCAGCTTCTGCATTTCGTTTCTCAGCGAAACAGCATCCGGAAACTGCATAAAGTCAATACTACTATACTTCAAAATCGTCTCTCTTAAATCCAACCTTTGCCATGGAGGAGTAAAGTCGATAATATTATCACCATAATTAAATTTAAAATCCCCCGAAATTTCCCTAATCACCGAAGAAACCATATCTTCCAGCATATCCATTACATCCCTGTAATCGACATAAGCCTGATAGCTTTCGAGCATGGTGAATTCTGGGTTATGCTTAATGGAAATGCCCTCATTGCGAAAAATCCTTCCCAGTTCATATACCTTGTCGAAACCACCGATAATCAATCTTTTCAAATGGAGTTCGAGGGCGATACGCAGATAGAAATCACAGTCCAGTGAATGATGATGTGTTATAAAAGGTCTGGCGAGAGCTCCGCCGGCAGAAGGTTGCAATACCGGTGTTTCCACTTCCAGAAAACCCTTGTCGCTTAAATAATTCCTTATTGCTGCAATTATGCGGCTGCGCATCCTGAAAGTATCCTTAACTTCCTGGTTGCTGATAAGGTCAAGGTATCTCTGGCGATGCCTGGCGTCCACATCCTGCAAACCGTGATATTTTTCAGGTAGCGGCAAAAGCGATTTGGATAGCAGGGCAAACTCGTCTACATGTACGGTAGGCTCGCCCGTCCTGGTGCGCATCAATCCGCCTTTCACCCCGATAAAATCACCGATATCGAGGTCTTTAAAGAGTTCGGCTTCCGCTTCTTTCTCCAAAACGCTTCCGGTAAAGATCAATTGTATTTTACCGGAGCCATCCTGAATATCGGCGAAAGAGCTTTTCCCCATTTTGCGAATAGCCATAATACGACCGGCAATACTGATAACTTCAGGTTCGCTTTTCCCGGCTTCCTCATTTTTCCTAAGCAGTTCTCTGGCTTCTTCGGAAGTATGCGTGCGCTGATAACTGCGCGGATAAGGGTCTATACCGCGATTTCTTATTCTTTCCAGCTTATCCAGCCGCTGTTGCGTCAAATCATCCAACCTCGATGCCATAATCGTCCTTTTTTATCGTAATAATTACTTATATCAAATATAAATAACTTACAAATGTTTAAATTATTCTAGTTATTATATTTTATCCTGAGATTATAGTAAAGCTATAAACGTTGTCATAAACACCTTTTGAGTGTTTCCAGCCATGCGAGCGATTTAATGTCTTTTTCCAGCAAATATTTTATATACGCCCGTATCAGCCTTTCCAGTTCCATGGCCAGTTCTTTAGGCATTTTAAGGCGACTGATAGTATTATAATCGCCGTCCTGCAATAACCTGAAAACCTTTAGTCCATTAACTGAGAGTTGGTAACTGAAACTGCCGTTTTTACCGCATGCAGGGCAAAGCATGCCTCCTGCCCCGGGACAAAACTGATTGATTAACGGTTTCAACCGCATACGGCAGGATACGCATTGTTTCAATTGCGGGCGGTATCCGAGATTATCAAGCAGCTGCACTTCAAAATAGCGTAGGACCAGTTCTCTGTTTTTTTCGGTGGACAGTTTTTCTAGTACATCTACAAGCATTTTAAACAGGGGATAGTCTTCTATGCCGTCCTCAGTAAACTGATTTACCAGTTCTATAATGTAAAGAGCATAAGAAGTCAGTTCGAGGTCGTCTTTTATACCCAGAAACCCGTTAATTGTCTGACTGCCGGTAACCGTTGCCAGATTCTTTCCCCTTGCCAGCGACACCATGCTGTATGTAAGGAGTTCCAGGTGCCCGGACATCTTGCTTTTCGGTTGCCTGACGCCTTTGGCTACCGCCTGAATCTTCCCGAGATGCGGAGTATACAGCGTCAGGATTCTGTCGGCCTCACCCAGTCTGGTCTTTTTTATAACGATGGCTTCGGTTTTATAATCTCTCGGTTCTGACATTTCATTCTTCTAAAACTCTAATCATCAGTGCGATTTCAATGTGCTTTTAGCAATATCGGATTGGAGAACTCTCGCGGTAACAGTTTTTCACAATATCCTTTTGCCGATGGGGACATCTCTATCGGGTTGTATCAGGACAACTTCTTTATCGTTTAAAACTACTCCCAGAACCAGTACTTCAGAGATAAAATCGGCAACCTGTTTAGGAGGGAAATTCACCACGGCGGTAACTAACTTGCCGATAAGTTCTTCTTTACTATAGCAGCCGGTAATCTGGGCGCTGGATTTCTTTTCCCCGATTTCTCCGAAGTCGATCCATAGTTTATAGGCCGGTTTTCGGGCGCGGGGGAAATTCTCGGCTCTTGTAATTCTACCTGCTCTGATTTCTATCTTTTCGAAATCTTCATAATTTATAGATTGCATTTTTTACCGCTTTTACTTTAATTCCTGCCTGCCCTCGAGTGCGCGGGTTAAAGTAATGTCGTCGGCATATTCCAGTTCGGTACCGAAAGGAAGCCCTCTGGCAAGTCGTGTAACCCTGATTCCCAATGGTATTATCATTTTATTGAGGTACATAGCGGTCTGTTCTCCTTCAAGTGTTGGGTTTGTGGCAAGTATTACTTCAGATATCTCGCTATCTTTAAGCCGTCCTATCAGTTCTTCTATTTTAATATCGTTGATACCTATCCCGTCGGTGGGCGATATGGCGCCGTGAAGTACATGATACAGCCCTTTATAGATCCCTGAGTGCTCAAGCGCCAGAATATCCTGCGGTTGCTCGACAACGCAGATGCTGGTTTTATCCCGTTTATCATTACGGCAAATAGGGCAAAGCTCCGAATCCGCAATATTATAACAGCAAGAGCAGAGACGCGTGCTGTTTTTTAATGACATGATTGCCTCTGCCAGAGCCATAACCTGTTCTTTCTGAGTCCGCAATAAATAGTAAGTAAGCCGTTGCGCACTTTTGGGGCCGATGCCGGGGAGTTTGGCAAATTCCTGCATCAACCTGTTTACAGAGTCAGTCGTATTAGATGGATTTACTTCCAAATCAACTTTTTCCTTTAGTCGGTTAATCCGGGGATTTTCATCCCGCCGGTTAATGACTTAAGTTTTTCGTCGGCTAATTTTCTGGATTTTTCCATGGCATCTGTCACTGCTTTAAATACCAGTTTTTCCAGGTTAGCCGCTTTACCTGTTTCCACTGCCTCAGGAGCAATTTTAATTGATAATATTTTTTGCTTGCCGTTGGCGGTAACTTTAACCGCTCCGTTTCCGGCTTCTGCTTCAACTGTAATTTTTTCCAGTTCTTTTTGTGC
The DNA here is from genome assembly GCA_028707255.1 of Dehalococcoidales bacterium. GTDB lineage: Bacteria > Chloroflexota > Dehalococcoidia > Dehalococcoidales > UBA5627 > UBA5627. The sequence goes on along the minus strand of JAQTUQ010000002.1, from coordinate 27,193 downwards.
TTTTTCCAGGCTGCTTTTCAATTGCATTGCCTGTTTCATCATGTTTAAGTCCATTTTTCCTCCACTTCGACTATTTGTCCGCCGATTTTCTGAATTTCACGTACCAGGTGGTTTTCTTCCGGTTCGTATATACAACGTACCTCGCAGGCATGGCCGATGAAATTACCGATTATTTTAGCGGCAATCTTGTTATTTTCAGATTCTTCTATTTTATCCTTATGAACGGGGAATCTGAAAGAGAGCACAACGATATTATCATCGAAAGCAACAGGTTTAACGCCGGCGCTTCTTAAAATTGCCAGAGCCGGCGACCTTTTTACATTATCGGGGGCATGTTCGATGACATTCTTCCAGTTGGTGCTCAAGTATTCCAGTTTATTACTGTGTTCGCTTATTTCGGTACGTGCTTTTACAGGGAGATCTTCCTTTATAGCCTTATCTGACTCCTTAATTGTTTCAGGTTTCGTATTAACATCGGGTTCGTTTACACTTGCAGATTCCGGTTTTACGTTCTTTGCGATTGCCAGGGCGGATGGTATTGTCCCTTTTGCCGGCTTGATATCTGATATCGGTGGCTGCGGTCTAATGAAAGGTGTCGAATTTGCCTCTGAAGATAACAGGGAGCAATCCACCATAGCCAGTTCCAGCGGCAGAGTCGAGTAGCTATCGAGATTGAGCTCCAGTTTGCCGAATATCTAGATAGCTTTTAATATTTGCTCAACGGTTGATTTATCAGCCAGTTCTGCCAGTACGACTGTCTCTTCGGGAGTAAAATCAAGATCATTACTGTATCCGGTCTTTAAAAGCAGTAACCCCCTGAGGTAGGCAATGAGTTCCCTGTTCAACTGTTTTAAATCGAAACCGTCGCTGTTTATGGCATTGATAGTTTTTATTCCACCGGTAATATTTGCGTTGACAATATGTTCTACCAGTTCCTTTATGCGTTCATTGCCGGTAATTCCCAACATGTCCCTTACCTGGTTGAGATTAATATCGGAACCATAGTGGGTAGATAGTTTCTCAAGCAGGTTTTCAGCGTCCCTTAGGCTGCCGGTAGAGTTTTTAGCCAGCACATTCAAGGCCTCCCGCTCTATCTTAATGCCTTCGCTGTCACATATCTGGTTTAATTTTTCTGCAATATCATTCTGGCTGATGCGACGGAAATCGAAGCGCTGGCATCTTGACATAATAGTAGGCAGTACCTTGTGCGCTTCGGTAGTTGCCAGTATAAAAATGACACACGATGGGGGTTCTTCGAGCGTCTTTAACAGGGCATTGGAGGCTTCTTTTGTGAGCATATGAAACTCATCGATTATATAAATCTTATAGCGTGCCTTACCCGGAGCATAATTAACGCGCTCGCGCAGATTTCTTATTTCATCTATACCGCGATTGCTGGCAGCGTCGATTTCAATGACATCCATCGCTCTGCCTTCGGTTATCGCCGTACACATTTCGCAGGTGTTACACGGCTCCCCTTTGCCATTGGACGTGCAGTTTACAGCCTTGGAAAGGATGCGTCCGGTGCTGGTTTTTCCGGTTCCTCTCGGCCCGCAAAAAAGGTAGGCATGGGAGATATGACCGCTGCTGAGAGCATTTAAAAGTGTTTGAGTTACATGCTCCTGCCCGGCAACTTCAGCCAGTGTCTGGGGGCGCCATTTTCGATAAAAAACCTGTGATTCCATAATTTTGTTTACTTATTATACCCTATACGGCTGTATTTCCCAAAGAACTTTCCGCTGTAGATTAAAGACAGATGAGATAAATAAAAACCCCCCTCGCTTTTGAGGGGGGTAAAGAACGAACATACAAGCAGTTTTATAAGAGGGTAGGGATGTCTTTCCCAAGGTCATCGATAGACTGTAACTTGGAAGCAACGTCTTTCTGCCTCTGTTTAATAACGGGCACGAGGTCTGTCGATGCATTATAGTACTTCCGGACCTTTTCAACGTCGCTCAATTCGGAAAGGATGACGGTAACATTCATATTGGTTCCGTCCCTCGGATAATCACCGTTACGAATAATAGCATTGGGAGCCATATCTCTCATCCAGTCACCCATCTCTTTTACCATATCCATGTTTATTTCCTTGGCGGGAGCTGTTATCAAGTACATAGCTCTTGAGGCATCTTTAGGGTTACAGCGGGTAGAAATTTCGCTGATAGCAGCATCCATTGCCTGTACCGCTTTATGAGTCTGGTTGCTCTTATCTCTGAATCCGCCGGAGCCGAATAAATTGAAGCGTTCTATTTTTGATTCACCGTAACCGATAACCGTCCATCCGAGCAGTGTCTGTATAATGTCACCGGCATCCAGTGTCTTGGCTCCTACATGAGCTGCTTTCTTTTCCTCACCGGCGCAAAGCAGATTGTAGAACGGGGCAGCAATCAGGGAATTAATCTTATCGAGGTTATTTTTAAGGGAGAAATCTTTTCTGACATATCTCTGGTTGTCTACCAGAATAACCGCATCGGCTACCGAGTAAACCGACTTAAGACAGACAGCGGTATTGTAAACAGTTCTTTCCTCGTTTTGCTCTTCATGTTCGAAAGGCAGCACAATCAGGGCATATAAAGGTTTATCCATATAGCGCTCTTTAATGTGCTGAGCAATAATGGGAATTGCACCCGAACCGGTGCCGCCCGCAGCGCTGGCAATCAGGAGGAACCCATCGGTATCGTAGAAACGTTTGGTTGTCCTGAGCGCATCGACAATTTTATCAGCATCTTCCCGGGCAACTTCAGCGCCGAGTTCATTGATTTTACCTACTCCGTGTCCGCCTGTTTTGCGTCCGCCGATAAGTATTCTGTGCTGATAATCGGCCTTAATGGTGGTTAATCCGCTCAGGTCAGCAGCATCCGTGTTAACGGCAAAAATACCCGGAGTAATTTCTATTCCTCTGCTACTGATTGCTCTTTTATTTAAGCGAGCAAACTCATCAGCAATACGACTGCCACACTGCCCGAAACCGATGACTACTAATTTCATTTTTCTCCCTCCAAATGATTCATTCGAATTGTAGGCTATTTTAACCACACTTCTTTAATAATGTCAATATTACTTTTAACTAGGTTTGGGCAAATTAAACAAAGTACTTTATATATGAAAGAGAAAAATGTCGATAATAGTAGACTTTATAGCAACTTTGTACTATTATTGACAGTAATATTTTCCGGAAGTTACACGGAGTACTATTAGAAACCACCCTGATTAACGGATATTATAAATGCAGAATAATGAAAAAAACTTGATGACGTTAAAAGAAGTCGCATTATACCTCAGGGTTACTGAAAAAACAATCCATAGATTGCTGGATAAAAATGCCATTCCTGCTACCAGGGTAGGTAAGTTATGGCGATTCGACAGAGAAGAATTAAACGACTGGTTAAAAGAAAACGGGATTACTGTAAAAAAACGTATACTTGTCATAGATGATGAAAAAACCATCGGTAAATTGATTGATATGACTCTAAGTAACCTTGGACATGATGTTTTAATAGCCGAATCAGCCGTCCATGGATTAGCAATTGCCAAAAGCCAGAATTTAGATCTGGTTTTTCTAGACTTAAAAATGCCGGGTATCGATGGCGCTGAACTATTCAGGCAGATTAAACAGGCAAAACCGGAGATGCAGGTTATTATCATAACCGGTTATCCGGAAAGCGAACTCATGATGAAAGCCCTGCAATATGGGCCGTTCGGGGTAATGCATAAACCATTTAGCGGGGCTGATATTGTTCAGGTTGTAAACTGTTTCTTACGGATCCACGGATAAAGATAATAGTCTACTGATAAAAATATAACCGGGTTTAAATTTTCCATCCATTTAAGACTGCGTCAATTCCAACTGAATCATCGTTTCGGTCTTATTGTAAATAAAGGTCTAGTTGTTACAAACCAGAGTAAAAAGCTCATTTTTAGATTGCACTCAAGCATAGTTAGCACTCTAAGTTATTCTAATAAAAGCAGGGGACGCATAAAACATCGTCCCCCAATTTCAATTCGCTTTTAAATTATAATTTGTTTTACGAATGCATGAATTCATCTACCAGTTTCTGTATTTCATCGCCTTTGCCATAATATCTCTGGCTCAAATCCTTATCGTTATGGCTCATCAGATTCTTTGCGATTCCGTTGATAACAGCAGCCGGGAATACACCATCCTTTTCGTATATATGGCGGTCGATAAGTAATTTTTCTGCAGATTCCCAGCAGGATGTCGGCAACTGTGGTAGTTGTCTTTGGATTTCTTCATGCTCATGAGAGAAGATATTAATATCGACATACAAACTTTTTGCCAGTTCAAGCGCATTTTCCATTTCAAGACCATGACGAGCAGCAACCACTAACCCGGCCATCAAAAGATAAATATTGGCAGAACCATCGGGGCACCTGAATTCTACAGTTTGGCTATCCCTGTTGTTAACCGAAACACCAGTATCTTGAGGATTGGCGTCTCGGGTCATATTACCAACATCCTGCCAACCAAGCGGAACCCTTACCAGAACAGAACGGTTGCGGTCGCCCCAGCATATATTGGTAGGGGCTTCCTGATGAGGAACTAGTCTGAGGTATGACAGGGGAATTGTATTGCCGAAGGCAGTTAACGAAGGAGCGCATGACAGATAACCGGCAATCGTTCTCCTTGCGAAATCGCTTAAACCCTTATCGTCTATGAACATATTCTTGCCATTTTTAACCAGTTTGGTATGGACATGAAGACCGCTTCCGGCGTGTCCTACCAGTATCTTTGGGGCGAAAGTAACGTTTACGCCATATTTATAACCCATCATCCTGATTATCCATTTGGCAATAGCAATCTGATCGGCAGCATCTTCAATGTCGACGGGAAGAAACTCGATTTCGTTTTGCTCCATCTCGTTTTCTTCGCCATATATATGGCCTACTTCTGAGTGTCCATATTTAATCTTGCCACCGGATTCCGATATCGCCTGCATCGCCTCGCATCTGAGAGATTCCCATTTACAAAACGGCGACGATTCCTGGTAACCCATCTGGACGGTGGCACGATATAGACTTTGCTTGGGGGCAATCACATAATACTCAAGCTCCCCCATGGCATGCAGCCTTGAACCTGTACTTTCTTCAAGAGATTTTTGGGCTTTCAATAGTATATTCTCAGATGATATATCAAGCCTTTCTCCGTTTTTATTATAAAAAGTGCAAAGAATATCGAGTGTTGGTATCTCTTTTGAGAACGGATTCATAAAAGCGGTTTTATAACGGGGAATGATATAAAGGTCACTGGAAGAAGTGTCGATGTAGCTAAAAAGGCTGGAGCCATCTACTCTTTCGCCTGCCGCAAGTACTTTATCTAGATGAGCTTTACTTTCGACGACAAAGTTCAGTGTTTTAAGTTTGCCGTCACCTCCGACGTGTCGCAGATTGATTGCCTTGATATCGTTTTGCTCAGCGTACCTGATAATATCCTGCTTTGTAAAATCCTCGCACGGTTTATCAAGAAATTTCGACAACTTATTTGCGCTCATTTTAAAACTGTCTGAAACCATCGAATTTAATCTCTCCCTCTCATTAATTTCTGATTATTTTAATATAGTTATAGAATAAATAGCATAATATATGTTATTGTTTACTTTTACAAACTATTGAGATGACTATAAATATGGCGTCGTGAGTTAATAAAACAATTACCAAAAATATTATCACCCCTGACAGGTTTTTACAATGTTGAATTAACCGGGCTTGAATTAATTTTCATGAGAATGATTATAAAAACGTTTGAATATTCTGCATATAGCCAGCGTTATCCATAATTGCTGCTCTTTGCTCTTTTTATTAACAGTGGACTTATGAATAACCGAATATGATATTTTCCATAAACCATCCGCTTCCTGTTTGGAAATTAGCCACTCCAATGCATTAATAATATCATTATCCACCGGCAATATCCCGATAAGTGAAAGTGAATCCAGTGCTGCCACCAGATTGTTCCACCAGAAAGGGTATTGGAATCTTAACCAGTGGTCAGCATCTTTGTATGAGTTGTAATTATCTTCCTTGAAGAATTGTGATTTTAATAGATAAGCTGCCTTTAACATATCGGGGTTTGTGCGGTATTGGGGATGCGCTGCAAAAGCTCTGATCACCATTCCAGTACCGGAGTGTGAAAATGGTTTCGATTTATCGTACGGTTTAAGCACAGGGGCTGTTTTATCGGATGTCAGATAAATGATATCCTTCAATTTTAATTCCGAATTTCCGGTTATCCCCGGGCTTCCGATTACCCAGCCTCCGTCGTTTTGCCTTACCGACAGCAGCCATTCAAGGGCTTTTATAATCCTGGTATCGTCTTCGTATCCGGCAGAAATTAATAGAACAGTGACGAGTCCTGTGTAATATGGCGCATACTGATTGCCTATAAAACCCCTGATGTCGCCTTCGTACGTTTGGTAAGAGAGCAGGTATTCACAAGCAGCTTCAATAGCATGATTACTTCGATTAAACTGGTATTTATATACCAGCGATTGCAGGTTTTTAAAGGTTTCCAGCAGGCGATAATCTTCGCTTTTTCCCGGATACACCCAGTAGCCGCCGGGTTTTTGCCTTTTCAGGATACCCTTTGCATCATTAATATTCCAGAGTGTATCGACCTGGGGTACATAGTCATCAAGCAAATCGCGTGTCGTTAAGTAACGGATTGCGCCGTTATCGGCATCTATTAGCAGGTGAATCGGGTCGTACTGAAGTTTATCAGTCCACGCCAATTTCTTACTCCCCGCAATGCTAGGATTTATAATTCCGGATTATCATTAATTAATCTTGAAAATTGAATATCTCCGAAAGGCGTTCTATTAACGGATAATCCCTTTCCGCAATGCGTCTCATATTAACCTGTAATCCGGTTTCTCTTTTTATAAATCCGGTTTCAAGATTGCCTGATATAAACCGGGGATTCTCCATAATCGCCTTATGCAGGATAATATTGGTTTTTACCCCTATAATGATATATTCATAAAGCGCGCGTTGCATGCGTAAAATGGTTTCTTTACGGTCTCTGCCGTGAGCAATAAGCTTGGAAACCATCGGGTGGTAGCAATCTGGAATGGTATAGCCGTTATGAACCCCGGAATCTACTCGAATTCCGACACCGCCGGGAGAACGATAACCTTTTAATGTCCCCGGAGACGGCATGAAATTCATCAGAGGGTCTTCCGCATTGATGCGACACTCTATTGCCCAACCCGTAAGTTTAACATCCCTCTGTTTTACAGAGAGAGGTAAATCAGAAGCGATTCTGATCTGTTCCTTGACCAGATCGATACCGGTGACCATTTCAGTAACACCGTGCTCAACCTGTATGCGGGCATTAACTTCAAGGAAGTAGTATTTGCCCCGGGAAAAAATGAATTCGATGGTGCCTGCGCCGATGTAATTAAGTGAGCGTGCCAGTTTAACAGCCTGATTACCCATCCGTTTGCGCATTGCATCATTGAGTGCTACAGATGGCGATTCTTCAATAATTTTTCCATAGTTTCGCTGGATACTGCATTCGCGTTCACCGAGATGAACGACATTACCTAATTTATCGGCAAGAATCTGGAATTCTATATGACGCGGATGCTCAAGATATTTTTCTATATAGATGTCATTTGTCCCAAAACTGGATTGAGCTATGGACATAGAAGTAGAAACAGCTTTTTCAAGTTCATCTTCCGAGTTGATAATGCTCATACCGATACCGCCGCCGCCATTGGCCGGTTTTATTATTACAGGATAGCCGATTTTACGAACGACTTCCTTAACATGATTAATATCCGACGAACATTCGTCGGTTCCCGTTATTACCGGCACTTTGGCTTTAACCGCTTCTTTTCTGGCGGCTACTTTATTTCCGGTAATTTTCAGAACCGAACTCGGAGGTCCGATAAAAGTAATACCGGCATTCTCACAGGCTTCGGCAAAATCGGGGTTTTCAGAAAGGAATCCGTATCCCGGATGAATAGCATCTGCATTGCTATTTCTGGCTATTTCAATTATTTTGTCGATATTTAGATAACTCTGCGATGCGGAGGCAGGACCGAGCAGGTATGCTTCATCTGCATATTTGGAAAACAGTGCATATTTATCGGCTTCAGAATAAACGGCAACCGATTTTATTCCAAGTTCCCTGCAAGCACGCATAATACGTATGGCGATCTCACCTCGATTGGCTACCAATACTTTACCAAGCATGTCTCCACCTCCGAAATGAATACAGGGAGTAACTCTGTCTTTTATTAAGTCACTCCCTGTATATTAACTTTTATGGATTACCAGGTCAATACTAAACGAATAACGGAGCCATAACAAGCGTTATGGTGGCAAGCAGCTTGACCAGAACATGCAGTGAAGGGCCGGCCGTATCTTTTAACGGGTCGCCTACGGTATCACCGACCACTGCGGCATCATGCCCCATAGTATGTTTGGCGACAACTTCCCCGTTAGCATCTTTAAGCTGTCCGTCTTCGATATATTTCTTGGCGTTATCCCATGAACCGCCGGCGTTATTCATATAAGCTGCCATCATAATACCGCCGATAGTGCCTACCATCAAGAATGCGGCAACTGCCATCGCGGCATCATATCCGGGTACCATATTCATTATAACACCGACTACTATCGGAGCCAGTACAACCAGCAAACCCGGCTTAATCATCTCGCGAAGTCCTGCGCGTGCTGTAATGTCGACAGCGCGAGCATAATCTGGACGTACTGTGCCCTTCATTATTCCGGGATTCTCACGGAACTGGCGGCGTACTTCCTCGATAATTTTGCTTGCTGTTTTACCGACGGCATTGATAGCCCAGGAACTAAAGAGGAAAACCAGCATAACGGCAAGTAATGCGGCAACGAAAACTTCAATTCTAGCGATATCAACTACGTTAAACATGCCTTCTTCCCCGTGTTTTAGGAAAGACACTCTGTCCAGATAAGCCTGGAAGAGCAGGAAGGCGGCCAGACCGGCAGAAACCATGGCATAACCCTTGGTAAGCGCTTTAGTGGTATTGCCGACAGCATCGAGACGATCGGTAACACGGCGAATCTTTTCACCGGCTCCGGCCATCTGGTTGACACCGTTGGCATTATCGGTAATCGGGCCGAAGGTATCCATGGCAAGGATATACGGACATGTCATCAACATACCCATTGTAGCCACAGCTGTACCGAAAGCGCCGGCGCCGATTACACCGCTCTGTTCTCCGAACCAGTATGAAACAAGTAATGAAATACCGATAACCAGTGCAGTCGGCAGGGTAGTGGCAAAACCGACAGCGGTACCGGCAACAATATTGGTGGCAGGACCGGTAAGCGATGCGCGGGCTATACTTTTAACAGGTTCATACTTTGTATCGGTATAGTATTGAGTAACATAAACCATGATAACACTAGCCAATATGCCTACAAGACCGGCGCCGAATAACCATAGGCTATTGTCTCCCAGCATTGTAATACATGTAATAAACATACCTGCGGCAGAAAGTATAATGGCGACCCAGTAACCACGGTTGAGTGCCGCCATCGGGTTTTCTTCTTCTTTGGCACGAACCCACATGATTCCCACCATGCTTGCAATAAGACCAAAAGCACGAACAACCAGCGGGAAAAGAATCCATGCTATATCACCAGTGAGCGCATATACTGCAACACCAAGTATCATAGCGCCGATATTTTCAGCGGCAGTTGATTCGAAAAGGTCGGCACCACGGCCGGCGCAATCGCCCACATTGTCGCCGACCAGGTCGGCAATTACAGCTGCGTTGCGCGGGTCATCTTCGGGGATACCGCATTCCACTTTACCACACAGGTCGGCGCCCATATCGGCTGCTTTGGTATAAATACCACCACCGAGTTGGGCAAAAAGGGCAACAAAACTTGCTCCGAAACCGAAGCCGACAATCAGATGAGGCGCGATTCCGGGATTGGTTGCTCCACCGAAAGCAAAGAAAATTGCGGTAACACCGATAAGGCTTAATACAGTAATGAGAAAACCGGATACAGCTCCGCCGCGCAGGGCAACATTTATGGCTTCACGCCAGCTTCTTTGAGCGGCTGAAGCACAGCGAACATTGGATTTTACAGCAACATACATCCCCATAAAACCTGAAATGCCGCTGCATAATGCACCAACAAGGAAAGCGACGCCGGTACGCCACATGATGCCTACCATTGTCATCCCTTCAATTCCATTTTGTCCGCCGAGTAAACCGACTAATACACCGATTATAACAGCGACAATAATGGAAATAATCCCTATTGTTCTGTATTGACGCTTGAGAAAAGCCCAAGCTCCCTCAAAAATCATGTCCCCGATTTCCTTCATTTTCGGGGTACCGGTATCTTTACTTAAAACATCTCGGGCGAGATATATGGTAAAAATTACCGTTATGAGACAAACGATTGGTACGATCCAAAAAATACCTGGCATAGACCTCCTTAATAAAAATGTTATTTTTTAAATTCCGAAATTGTTAATTAACGGCAACAATTATAAAGTAAAAATTAAGATTAATGCAATTTTATTGTATTTAAATCCGAAAAATATATAATTCTTTAATTTAACAAATTAAAGAATTATAGAAAATTAATCGTCTTTTTTATTTAGACTTATCAGTATGGTCTAAACTGGCATCGGGATATTGATCCCTGTAGCGATATTCGAGGTCGGTATCCAAATTATAATTGTAAGAACTATCGTTACGAAGCATCGCTATTCTGCGCCCCAGCCAAAAACCTATAACAATAAGAAATACCAGCCCGGCAATTCCCGCTAGAACATATGTCAACCAGACAGGCCAGACGAAACCGACGACAAAGGTGTCAGCCGTCCAGCCGCTTGTGTTGCCCACTCCGTCAATAGCCATTACTCTCCAGTGATATGGGCTCTTCGCATTGACCGAATCCAGTTTATTTTCTGCGTTCATGGTATATGTTGTTGCAGTAAGGTCACTGACATCAACCAATAATGTGCTGAAAGTAGCATCGGTTCCAACCTGTAGTCTATAAAAAACACCGCTGGGATCACTGGAAGCACTCCAGCTGAATAAAACGGGCTGTGTAATCTTACCACCGTCTATGGGAGAAATAAGGGCTACCTCGGGAGGGGGAATTGTTTCATATACCAGAATAAAATCGATTAAAGCGGTATTGTTTCCGTCACCGGCTTCTATGACATAAGTGCCGGCACTTATATCAGGAAGTATAAATGAGGCTATGAAGCTGCCGGTAACACTTGTCGTTACGGTACCCAATGTAGTGTTGATAATAACATTGTTATATTTAATATCTAATTTTTTATTGGGTGCAAAACCGTAACCCGATATTTGCACTTCGTCGCCGGCGACGCCCGTTGAAATGCTGGATATAATACTGGGTTCGATTGTTACAGAAGTATTGTCGGTATTACCGAAAGTATCCGTTGCCTTGATAATATGGATTCCATTTACTGTCTCAGGGATGTTAAAACTGGCGGTAAAACTACCGTAGATATCCGTAAAAATATTTCCCTCATTCATATTAAGCGCAGTAGTACCAATGGTAAAAGTAATCATATTACTAAATGAGCTGCCGGCGGCAAAACCGGTACCCGAGATAATAACCGTATCACCATAAATGCCCGTATTATAATCCAGCGAAATATCGGAAACAGTAGTAAAAGGAGTAGAACTCTGATTATTTTGCTCGTCTATGGCTTTTATAAGATGTTCGCCGCAAGGGGTGGGAGGTATAACGACATCGATATCAAAAGTACCATTGACACTCGTCTTAATGACTCCTGCGTTTGCACTATCAAAAAATACAGTTATATCAGATGAGGCAGCAAAGCCATATCCACTGATACTGATTTGGGTTCCGACTTTATCCGCAACAGGTGTTATCGTTATATGAGGCTCAACAGTAAATAATTCAATAGCCTCGTTGTTATTTGAATCGATGGCTTTAATTGCATATTCCCCCTGAGCGACCACCGGAACGGACAGGCTGGAGGAAAATGCTCCGTAAGCATCGGTTTGTGCATAAGCCAATGCAGTATTATTAAAATATATCGACACCGATTTATTTGAGTCAAAGCTCGCTCCGTTAACGGTAATGACATCATTTACAATACCGGCTTCCCGGCTGATGGATATGCTCTGGCAGATTGTCAGATTTGTTACCGCTACATTTCCCGTAGTATCGGCAGCCATTACGGTGTAATTTCCTTTAACAATAGTTAATGACAATGTGATATTCGCTATAAAAGTTCCGTTAATATCGGTAACAATCGATGATGTCGGCACGACTACTGAATTTAAACTAATCGTAATCATAGATGAACTGGTAAAACCGTTTCCTGTTATAGTTATTTGTGCGCCGGCGCCGCTTATCTCATCGGACAAGTTAATTGAAGGAATAATATTAAATGTAGTAAAAACCGCACCGGCGGTTCCGATAATATCTATGGCTTTAAGTATATGAGTTGCTTTATTGGCTGCCGGAACTGTTATCGTAACCGGATTAAGCACGCCTGATACATCGGCAGTGGTTATTACAAGCGGAGTAGAACCGTTATCCATGTAGATGGAAACGTTACCGGAGCTGAATCCGCTCCCTGTTATCGTTATTTGTTCTCCTACCTTTACTGTATTCTTATCAATATCAATAGCTGGTTTAATGGTAAACTCTTCCGAAAGACTAATAGAACTACCTTCCACGGAGACATTTACAGCATATTTACCGCGCGGCAGCACCGGAACCTGAAAAGTCGAGTTAAAAGAACCGGAACTGATGGTAACTAATCCAATGTACATATCGTTAAAAGTAATTATAGCCGCTCCACTGGCAACTGTATCAAAAGTCCCAGATATTGAGACGGAATCTCCCGGTGAACCTGTATAAGTAGAGAGAGTAATGCCTGTAGCAGCCGACACGGATGAAGATGAAGTCGCAGAGAAAAACATCAAAAGAGCTAATAAAATAATAAGGGGGATTTGCAAGACTGATTTAGCCTTTGTAATCATACTGCCTCTTATTCAAACTCGAAATAGTCGGGTTTATATTCGTTATACCTATGCAGTAATATTATTATTATACAAAGAGAATTGTCAAGATATTGTAAGAGTCCGCAACATATTTTGGCAATCCAGCGGAAACAATGACCTTTTTCCTTTCCGTTAATCAAGTAATTTTATGACAGGAATGGATAATGCACCAAATAGTCAAAATCGGCTATTCTTTCCGCTCGCGAGAAAGCACGGAAACAGTTAACAGGATAGAGACTTACCTTTATTAATTTAAAATATATTTATTTTATTATTGAATAATATTACTGTTATGGTATCATAATCATTAAGAATGGTTATTAACCGGAAATTATATAACATAAACGCTATTGTTAATTGGAGATGACCAATGGATATAGAAATTCTTCTGGAATCAATGGTAAAGAAAGAAGCTTCGGATACGCATATACGGGTATTTACATCCCCTGTTTTCCGCATCGATGGGGATTTAATTACCCAGGATGAATATCCTCCATTGACTATTGATGATGTCAATAACATCTTCGAACAGATAACATCCCCTGAACAAAGAGAGGTATTTTATAAAACAAAAGAACTTGATTTTGCTTATAGTATCAAAGGATTGGCGCGGTTTAGGGTCAGTATACTGAGACAAAGAGGCACTATAAGTATGGCTTTCAGACTGGTGCCATTTAAGGTATATACAGTCGATGAGTTAAAGTTGCCTCAATTATGCAAGGAACTTATACAAAAACCGAGGGGGCTTATTCTGGTTACGGGTCCAACCGGAAGCGGTAAATCGACCACCATGGCAGCTATGGTCGACCATTTGAATAATACCCTGAGAAGAAATGTAATTACTATTGAAGATCCGATAGAATATCTATATTCCAATAAAAAATGCCTGATCGCCCAACGAGACCTCGGTGACGATACCCTGTCGTTCGATATTGCATTGATTCACGCTCTCAGGCATGACCCCGATGTAATAGTGGTTGGCGAAATGAGAGATCTGGCGACGGTAACAACTGCTTTAAGGGCAGCGGAAACGGGACATCTCGTCATGGGAACCTTGCATACTATTGATGCTTCACAAACGGTGGACCGTATTATAGATATGTACCCATCCGAACAGCAACCTCAGATCAGATTGCAATTCTCTCAGGTACTGGTAGCTATACTATCCCAAACACTGCTTCCAAAAGTTCATACAAAAGGAAGAGTAGCCGCTTTTGAAATACTGCTGGCAAATCCGGCTGTCAGAAACCTGATTCGCGAAGGCAAAACATATGAACTTACCAGTATTATGCAATTAAATAATTCAATTGGAATGCAAACACTTGATCAAAGCTTGACTAATCTGGTAAAACACGGCTTAACAACAAGAGAAGAGGCTTTATTAAAAAGCAGCCATCCGGATAGATTAGAGAAGATGATATAAGAATATAATTATCGGGGTAAGAATAATGCCGACGGAAAAAGATATATTATCTGTCAATAACATTTCAAATAAGCTCGGGACGCGTTTTATAGGTAAAAGAGTTGTTGTATATCCACAGCTTGCTTCGACGATGGAGATTGCAAAAATTGCTGCATCAAACGGAGTGCCTGAAGGTACGGTAATCGTTGCAGAAGAGCAGATGTCGGGAAAAGGTCGTCTTGACAGAATCTGGATTTCTCCGAAGGGATGCGTCACTCTTTCCATCATTCTGTATCCCGATATAAAACATTTGCCGTCACTTATAATGGTAGCTTCCGTTGCCATAATGCATGCAATAAAAAAGATAACCGGGTTGAAAGCCGTTATCAAATGGCCTAACGATATTCTTATAAACGGTAAAAAAGTCGCCGGGATTCTAATCGAGGGAACGATACAACATATCAATGTCGGCTATGCGGTAATCGGCATCGGATTGAATGTGGATTTTAATGTCAAAGACTATCCTGAAATAGCAGAAATAGCTACAACTCTATCAGACGAAAAAGGGAAATATGTTTCACGGCTCGATATCATTCGCACTCTGTTGGTTGAATTCGAAAAACTGTATTTGTCGGCGCGGGATAAAGATATAGTGTACAGGGAATGGCGCGACAATATGGATACCATCGGTAAAAAAGTGTCAGCCAAATCGGGTAGCATTGTCTATGAAGGGATTGTGGATACAGTGGCTGAAGACGGAAGTTTGATACTCAAAACATCGAATGGGGAAATAATAAACTTTACAGCAGGGGATGTTACCTTGCTTAAATAAGATAACACCCCCCTTTAAATAACACCGCTGTTTTTATTTGTCTTCTTTTTTCATAAACATCGATATCAGGTCGATAGGTATCGGGAAAATCAGCGTGCTGTTTTTCTCTGAAGCGATTTCAGTTAATGTTTGAAGATAACGCAACTGCAGGGTTACCGGTTCTCTGGCAATAATAACCGCTGCTTCCGCCAGCTTTTCGGAAGCCTGAAATTCACCTTCGGCATGGATTATCTTGGCACGTCGCTCTCTCTCGGCTTCAGCCTGTGCCGCCATAGACCTTCTCATCGATTCGGGAAGTTCCACTTCTTTTATTTCTACCGTGCTGACTTTTATTCCCCATGGATCGGTATGTTCATCGATTATTGCTTGAAGTGTCTGGTTAAGCTTTTCCCTGTTAGCCAGTAATTCATCGAGCTCGGACTGTCCCAGGACATTTCTTAGAGTTGTTTGAGATATCTGCGATGTAGCCCTGATATGGTCGAGAACTTTAACAACTGACGCTTCTGGGTCAACTACACGGAAATATATTACTGCATTGACTCTTACCGTAACATTATCCTTGGTGATAACTTCCTGCGAAGGCACATCCATGGTTACGACACGCAAATCCACTTTTACCATACGATCAACGAGGGGAATGATAAAGAATAAACCGGGGCCTTTCGCTCCGATAAGCCTGCCCAGCCTGAAGATGACACCCCTTTCATATTCGGATACTACTCTCACCGATAGTGAGAGGATTAATAATACCGCAACGATTATTATGATAATAGCGTAAAGATCCATTAGTTACCTCCTTCTTTATTAATTTTTGAAACGTATAGCTTAAGACCATCCGATCTTCTAATTATAACGTATTCTCCGGGTTCGGCGATACCGCTGTCGATTCGGGCAAGCCAAATTTCTCCCTCTAAAAATACCGTGCCTTCGGGATTTAATACTTTTTTAACGACGACCGATTTCCCGATTAAATCTTCTCTTCCAGTAGAAATCCGTCTCTTATGAGCAATAACAACACGGTCAATAACAAATGCGAGTATAAATACGGAAACGATTACAACTATTATAATAAGCCATATATCCACTTATAATTCAATCCCTCCTTTTGCAAATTTTTTAAAAGGGCGGGTAAAATCAAATACGCCTAGAGTATAAACCGATTACCGAATATCTGCAACCTGTTTAATGTTGATAAATTTGTATATACAGCGATTTTTATTGTAGAATTTACACACTATAAATTAAGGACAAATATATTATGAAAGCAGAAAAATGCAAGGGTTTTACCGACCTTACGCCCGATGATATGCGGGCTTTTCGTTATGTTGAGGATACTTTCCGTGATTGTTGCCTCGGCTGGGGTTATGATGAAATACGCACTCCGACACTGGAATATCTCTATCTCTTCACTTCCGCGGGTACTTTAACCCCGAATATGCTCGGCAAGGTCTATTCATTTCTCGATTGGGACGGCTGGAGTGGGGAGAGGGTTGTATTAAAACCGGACGGCACAATACCAACGGCAAGATTTTATATTAGTAACAATAAAAGCGGACTCGCCCGCCTTTTCTACGTAACCAATTTATTTATGTTTGAAGAAACAGGAAAGAAGTCCAGAGAAAAGTGGCAATGCGGCGTGGAGCTTATCGGTGTTAACAGCGCTCTTTCCGATATCGAGCTTTTATCTTTGTCTCTCGATGTACTCAGACAACTCGGGCTTTCCGATATCAGGATAAAACTATCTCATGCCGGTTTAATAAAAGCGTTATTGGACAGCCTTGAATTAAGTTCGGAAGAAAAGAACAATATCTTCTCGCGCATACTCGAAGGTGATTCCGCAGCACTGGATATCGTTAAAATGGATAAACCCGAGACTGTCGAGGCTTTGAATCTTCTCCTCGGGCTTAAAGGAAAAACCTCCGGGTTTCTGAAGAATGTCAAGGCATTATCCTCGAAGAGATTAGCTAATATATCCGAACCACTCGATAACTTCATCTGCATTGTGGAAAAACTGGAAAAGCTGGGGGTTGATTACAGGATAGACCTTGCCTCAGGCAAGGGCTTTGAATATTACACCGGTTTAATATTCCATTTATTAATCGGGCAGAATGTAATCGGCGGCGGCGGCAGATATGATGCTCTTATCCCTCAGATGGGCGGACAAGCAACACCTGCAGCCGGTTTTGCTATCTATATGGACCAACTGATGAAACTGATCGAACCTGAATCGCTGGCGGAACTGGATTCTAATAAAATCCTTGTTAGGATTGAAACTGACGCCATGGAAGAAGGCTTTAATCTGGCAGAAATCCTGCGTGACTTTGGATATATAGTCGTTATGCAACTTGAAGATAAACAGGAAACAGATTACGGATGGAAACTTGAAGTTGTCAGCAAAGGCCTTAAATTTGCCTTAACCAACATTGCCGGAGGAGAGACAACGAAGACGGATGATGCCTGTGATATTTTAAAACTGTTGGGATGTACAGAAGATGTCGCTTAATATAGCCTTACCAAAAGGACGATTATTAAACAGTACCGCAACTCTGCTTGAAAGAGCCGGCTGGGAATTAGACGGATACAATGATAAATTACGTTATTACCGCTTAAAATCCGGCAAGTTCCCCGATATTAACATAAAAGTTCTACAGGAAAAAGATATTCCCATACAGATAGCGGTCGGCAATTATGACCTCGGTATCTGCGGACTGGACTGGACGGAGGAATTGCTGGTTAAGTATCCCAGCAGTTCCGTTATAAAAATTGCCGACCTCGGATACGGAGACGGCGCTTTGTATGTCGCCGCTTTACCGGGAGAGCTGGCTGATCCTGAAAAGCTAACATTAAGAAAGAATATTACCCGCATTGCCGGTGAATATCCCAATCTTGCGGAAATACTGGCCGGGAAATTGCGCCTTAAGCGCTTCAGTATATTCCCGCTCTGGGGCGGTGCCGAGGTTTATCCGCCTGAGGATGCCGAAATCGTACTGCTTCCACGAAAATCGGAAAAGGACATCCTTGATGCAGGACTGGTGCCGATTATCAAAGTCGTTGATTTTAAAGCATATCTGATTGCCAACAGCAACAGCTTGAAAACAAAGAACATGGCGGACGTTTTATCTTCTCTTACGGATTTGCTGGATTCTTCCAGGGATTTCCCAAAAACGTTCCATGTTATAAAAACAACAGATATAGCATCGGCTAAATCTTTTACAACGGTAAATGACGATATGGTAAGGCTGGCTTTACCCGACGGACATCAGCAATCCCATGTTTGCCGTATTTTCGATAAGGTGGGGATTAAAGTCGATGACTATCCATCCCAAACGGGGAATCGCAGGCCGACAAGCAATCTGGCCGGTTATTTTATTAAGGTTATCAGGCCGCAGGATATGCCGTTACAGATAGCCAACGGAAATTTCGACCTGGCTATTACAGGAAGGGATTGGCTTATCGACCACAAATATCAGTTCCCGAACAGCCCGATACATGAATTGCTCGACCTGAAATACGGATGGGTAAAAATCGTAGCTGTAGTAGATGAAAAACTGCCGGTTGAGGATATTGCATCGTGGTGGCAACACTGCAACGAGAAACAAATAACTTGCCGGGTAGCTACCGAATATACCAATATTGCAGACCGCTATGTCAGGGATAATCGTATAGACAGGTATCGTATTATTCCTACCTGGGGAGCAACGGAAGGATTCCTGCCGGAAGATGCCGATTTATTAATCGAAAACACCGAAACCGGTGGAACTATTGCGCGCCATAACCTCAGGATTATCGATAAATTATTTGAATCCACCGCCTGCCTGATAGCCAGTACCAGGAAAGTAAGCAATACTAAAAAAAGCGAAAGAATGGAGTTTTTAATCGATGCATTAAAGAACGCCATGGAGATGCCTTAAAATGAAAATCGTCAGGGGTTTCAAAGAGGCCGAAGCTTTGCTTTCAAGGAAGGTGATATCAGGCGATTATACAATATCTCCAGCCTTTAAAAGCAAACTCATGGAGATGTATGGAACCGCAGAACCGGAACAGGTTGTCAGGCAGATAATTAGCGATGTTCGCGCAGGCGGTGACAAAGCTTTATTGGAATATACGCTTAAGATAGACAATATAAAATTGCAGGAAATCGAGGTATCCAGACGGGAAATAAATGAAGCGCGTTACAAGATAGACCGCAACCTGTATAAAGCGCTGGAAACTGCCGCCGCTCAAATCCGTGCTTTCCATACCGCTCAAAAGGATGCCTTATTCGGCGGTATCGAGAACATGGGAAAAGGAACCATAGCGCGTCCGCTTGAAAGGGTGGGGGTTTACGCTCCGGGCGGAACAGCCAGTTATCCCTCTACCGTATTAATGACAGCCATTCCCGCCAGAGTAGCCGGAGTTAAACAGGTAATACTGTCAACCCCGCCGCGTAAGGACGGTAAAGTACCGGAGGTGACACTGGCAGCAGCATATATTGCCGAAGTCGACCATGTTTTCTGTATGGGTGGTGCACAGGCTATCGCCGCTCTGGCCTACGGAACTGAATCGGTACCGGGAGTGGATAAAATATGCGGGCCGGGTAATATATTCGTCATGCTGGCAAAGAAGCAGGTTTACGGAACAGTCGATATCGACGGCTTACAGGGTCCCAGTGAAGTGCTTATCATTGCCGATATTAAGGCCAAAGCCAAGCTTCTTGCTGCCGAGATATTGGCACAAGCTGAGCATGATATGCTGGCTTCTTCAATACTGATTACCGACTCTCCTTCACTGGCTGCTGCAATAGAAAGAGAAGTTGAAGTCCAGCTCCAGGAATTGAACAGATATAAAATTGCCTCTGAGTCGCTGGTAAATAACGGAATAATTATAATTGTTGACAGCATGGAAGAAGCAATCGAATTGTCCAACCTGTATGCGCCGGAGCACCTCTGCCTGGATATGGTCAATTCGGAAGTATACCTGGATAAAATTACCAATGCAGGTTGTGTATTCTACGGATATGCTCCAACGGTTGCCATGGGTGATTATGTGGCCGGACCGAGCCATGCTTTACCAACCAGCGGTACGGCACGGTTTGCTTCTCCGCTTAATATATCCGACTTTATTAAATATACCAATATGGTTAAAATAACCAGGGAGGAATTGGAGAAATACGGACCTGTAGCGATGACAATCGCTGAAGCAGAAGGGTTACAGGCACACTCAAAAACAGTCGAAATGCGGTTATCAGATAGCTGAATTAAAAGGGGAACCGATATGTCGGAAGAAGGTATTGAAAAATTTGTATTACCTGAATTAAAAAGCTTTGGAGGATACGCGGCAAGTAAAGCGCCCGAAACACTAAAAGGCAAAATAAGCGTTCCCGTTGAAAAAATCATAAAACTGGATGCCAATGAGAATCCCTATGGCTGCTCTCCGAAAGTCAAAAAGGCACTTGCAGAATACAATGGCATTCACATTTATCCGGATTCCGGGCAGCAGGAGCTGAGAAAGCGGTTGCAGGAATATACAGGTGTTCCCATGGAGCATATAGTTGCCAGTGCCGGAAGTGACCAGCTTATCGATTTGATATTGAGATTATTTATTTCAAAAGGGGATGAGGTTATCAACTGTATCCCGACGTTTGCCATGTTCCAGTTCTTTATCAATCTTGTCGACGGAACTACCGTAAACGTATTAAGAGATGAAAACTTCATGGTGGATGTTAAAGCTCTCAAAAAGGCAATCACCCCTAGAACAAAGCTGATACTTTTGGCAACGCCCAATAATCCGACCGGAACCATCATGCCCAGGAATGATATTCTCGAAGTTTTAGATATCGGATTACCGACACTGGTAGACGAAGCTTATTACGAGTTTACCGGGGAAACAATGGCTCCGATGGTAGGCAAATATAAGAACTTAATGGTGCTCAGGACATTCAGTAAATGGGCCGGTTTGGCCGGTTTAAGAATCGGTTACGGAATGTTCCCCGTCGAAATAGCCAGCTACCTTTTACGTATTAAAGAACCTTATTGCGTTAATGTTGCCGCACAACTGGCTGCCATCGAATCCGTTAAAGATAAAGACTACCTGATGGAAAAAGTAGGGATTATCTCCTCCGAACGTGATAAACTGTATGCATTATTAGAGCAGACAGGATGGTTGAAACCATACCCCTCGAAAGCGAACTTTATTCTCTGCGCGTTATTAAAAGGAAAAGCCAAGGAGATTCAGCAGAAACTTGAGGAAATGGGTATCCTGGTTCGTTATTTCGATACCCCGTTATTAAAAGACAGTTTGAGAATAAGCGTCGGTAAACCGGAAGAAAACGAGGCGCTTATTGAGGCTCTTAGTAAAATAGGGGAGGAGTTATAAGCTGATGAGGACTTCCAGTATTAAAAGGGATACCAAAGAAACCAATATCAACCTGAAACTCGATTTGGACGGATGCGGCGATTATGAAATGTGCACCGGAAACCGCATCTTCGACCATCTTCTTTCACAGTTATCGAAACACAGTTTAATTGACATAACTATTTCCGCCACCGGCGACGATATACATCACCTGGTTGAAGACGTCGCTATATGTATGGGTAGGGCTTTATGCGAAGCACTGGGAGATAAACGCGGTATTACCCGTATGGCAGATGCCAGCGTTCCGATGGATGAGGCGCTGGCTTTCGTTGCCGTAGACCTCAGCGGCAGGGGCTATTCGGTACTGGATATGCAGTTTAATGACAATGACATGTTCGGCTTTCCCACAGACCTGGTTCGCCATTTTCTGGAGACACTGGCTATCGAATCGAAAATGAATCTGCATGCCAGAATTATCTACGGAACCAACGACCATCATAAAGCGGAGGCAACATTCAAGGCACTGGGAAGGGCTCTCGGCGCGGCAACCAGAATCGACCCCAGAATATCGGATGAATTACCGAGCACCAAGGGGCAGTTGTAAGCAAAGGCAAGAAATATCACTCCGCGATTCTCTCACTTTGAAAAAGGGAGATTAAGAGGGATTTTGCAGGTTATCGGGATAGATGCAGCAAATCTTCCTCCTTCATTTGTGGGAAAAGAGAGCAACCCTCAAAACTGTCATCCTGAACGAAGTGAAGGATCTAAATACAACTCGATATCCGTCGCCGTTATGGTTCGACAGGCTCATCACGAACGGCTTTTTTAATATCCACTCATCCTGAGCATAACGAATGACACAAACGGCTTATATTATTCCAACAAGCCTGAATGACAACTGACGACAACCCTAAAAGCTAATAATCAAACTTCCTGCCGGTCAGCTTTTCATAGGCTTCTATATAACGCTGAGCGGTCTTTTCAATTACATCATCGGGTAATACAGGTCCGGGCGGTTCCTTGTTCCAGCCGGATTGGCTGAGCCAATCCCTGACGATTTGCTTATCGTAGCTATCCTGCGACTGTCCGGCTTTATATTTAGCCGCTTCCCAGAAACGGCTTGAATCGGGAGTCAGCATTTCATCGATGATAATCAACTTACCGCTATCGATGCCAAATTCGAACTTGGTATCGGCGATAATAAAACCGCGCGTTCCGGCATATTCCACAGCATTATTGTATATATCGATACTGGCATGTTTTATCTCATTTGCCAGCGTCTTACCAACTATAGCTTCTACTTCGGACATTGTCATCGGTAAATCGTGCCCCTGCTCAGCTTTAGTGGTCGGAGTAAAGATGGGGCTTCCCAGTTTTTGGCTTTCCAGTAAACCCGATGGCATCTTGATACCGGAAACGGTACCGCTTTTAACGTATTCGCTCCACGCCGAACCGGAAATATAACCGCGTACCACGCATTCGATAGGCAAGCGTTTGGCTTTTTTAACCAGCATCGAACGCCCGTTCAGATATGCAGGAAACTTGCTCTGTTTATCTTTCGGCAGATAATCGTTAAGGATAGCGGCATCGTTGACTACAGCAACGACATGATTATTTATAACATCCTTTGTCTTATCGAACCAGAAAGAGGATAATTGATTAAGTACTTTGCCTTTTTGCGGAATCCCGCAGGGAAGAATGACATCGAAGGCAGAAATCCTGTCGGTAACAACAATCAGGATGTAATCTCCCATATCATAGGTATCGCGTACTTTACCGCGTATAAATAACGGAAGAGGCAGTTCTGTTTTTAGTAAGACGTCTTTCTGCATTTTTATAAAGCCCTCGGGCCAAGCTGTTTCGGTTCCAGCGCCATGTACTTCTTCTTCCACTGGCTCTCGGTTAACCCCAGCCTTTTGAATATATCATCCACATAGCGCAAATAATATTTGTAATCAAAAATGGATTCCAGTTCATCTGCCGGCAGTACTGCCACCACATCTTTATCTGCTTTCAGAAGTTTGAGAAAATCCTTGCTTCCTTCCCATGATTTCATGGCATTTCTCTGAACCATTTTATATGCTTCCTGCCTGCCGAGTCCTTTATCTATTAAAGCCAGCATTACCCTCTGGGAATATACCAGTCCCTTGGTTCTGTTGAGATTCCTTTCCATTGCATCAGGATAGACAAGCAGACCATCCATGATATTTGTGAATACCGATAGCATATAATCCAGCGTAAGGCAGGCATCCGGCATGATTACTCTTTCGGTCGAGGAATGACTGATATCCCTTTCGTGCCAAAGAGCGATATTCTCCATTGCGGTAACAGAATAGCCTCTTATCAATCTTGCCAAACCGCAAATTCTTTCGCACAGCTCCGGATTTCTCTTGTGCGGCATGGCGGATGAACCGGTCTGCCCTTTGCTGAACGGCTCTTCGACTTCGCGGGTATCCGTTTTCTGCAATCCGCGAATTTCGGTAGCAAATTTTTCCAGAGAGCCTGCAATAATAGCCAGCGTGGTAACGAATTGAGCATGCCGGTCGCGCTGCAGTACCTGATTTGAGATTGATGCCGGACTCAACATCAATTTAGCGCATGCTTTTTCTTCGACTTCGGGAGATAAAGTAGCGTATGTACCAACAGCCCCGGATATTTTACCGACGGCAATCATTTTAGTTGCCTCTACCAGCCTCTGGCGGTTACGCTGCATTTCCTCTATCCATAATGCCAGTTTCAAACCAAATGATGTAGGTTCCGCATGAATACCGTGAGTTCGTCCTATCATAACCGTATATTTATACTTGATAGCTTTTTCCACAAGCACAGAGAGAAGTGCTTTAATATCTTCGTTGAGGATATTGGACGCCTCGACCAGTTGCAGACTCAAAGCAGTATCCATAACATCGGATGACGTCATCCCCAGATGAATAAATCTGGCTTCCGGCCCCAGGCTTTCCGAAACAGAGCCTATGAATGCGGTCATATCGTGATGCGTTTCCTGAAGTATTTCTTCCATGCGCTTCATATTTAAACGCGCCATTTTTATTTTTGGTACGGCGTTCCTCGGTATTTTGCCAAGTTCCGCCCATGCTTCACAAACAGCAATCTCAACATCCAGCCACTTGGTAAACTTATTCTCATCCGACCAGACCTGTTTCATCTGTGGACGGCTATAGCGTTCTATCATTTGCCGGCCTCCCCTTTATCTTTTGCCAGTTCTTTCCTGTAATCCTCATATGCTTTTCTGATATTCTCATATTTTAAACCCAGTATTTCGGCAGCAAGAAATGCCGCATTCTTGGCGCCGGCGGTTCCGATGGCAACGGTAGCAACCGGAATTCCGGCAGGCATTTGCGAAATAGAATAGAGAGCGTCCACCCCTTTCAATTCGCTGCTGGCGATAGGCACTCCTATAACAGGAATAGTCGTCCAACTGGCGATGACCCCGGGTAAATGAGCAGCTCCGCCGGCAGCAGCAATAATAACCTCAATGCCGTTTTCCCTGACAGATAAACCGAACTCTCTTACCTTTTCCGGTTTGCGATGAGCCGACATTACCTTAACCTCATGGTCGATTCCAAGCATATTCAATGCGTCAATAGCCGGTTTTACAGTCTCTGAATCAGATTCGGACCCCATTATGATAGCAACTTTCGGCATAATAACTCCCCTTTACAATCAATTTTCACTCAAAGAGGGCAATATCACGTCTGTAATGGCATCCCTCAAAATTAATTTGTGAAATATTATTATATGCTTTTTCTCTGGCTTCGGCGAGATTTTTACCTGATGCAACTATTGTGAGCACACGGCCGCCATCGGTCACTATGCTCCCCGAAGAGTCCAGTTTAGTTCCGGCATGGAATACCATTATATCTTTATCAATATCGTTTAATCCGGTTATCGGGAAACCCTTTTTAAAATTACCCGGATAACCGCCTGAAGCCATAACAATACCAACACAGGCATCGTCAGACCATTCCATATTGATATTCTTTAAAGTGTTATCGGTCACGGCAAGCATTATTTCTAAAAGGTCTGATTTTAAACGCGGCAGAATTACCTGGGTTTCAGGGTCTCCAAAACGAGCATTGAACTCCATTACTTTAGGCCCCTGGTCGGTAATCATTAAACCGCCATACAGGACACCTTGATAGGGTTTATTCTCTCTTATCATTGCCTGAATGGTAGGATTCATTATTCTATCGGTTACCTCAGTGGACAGCTCCGGTGTGAGAAAGAATGGCGGGCTGTAACATCCCATCCCCCCGGTATTCGGCCCCTTATTGCCGTCGTAAACAGCCTTGTGGTCGCAGGCAGAAACCATGGGGACAGAGGTATAAGCATCCGCAAAAGAAAAGGTGCTCACTTCCCTGCCTGTCATTTTTTCCTCGATTACCACGCTATTTCCGGCATCTCCGTACAGGCGGGCATCCATTATATCCGAAAGAGCCTGTAACGCCTGTTCTCTCGTTTCGGCAACGGTTACACCCTTACCTGCCGCCAACCCATCGGCCTTAATAACAAGCGGCATTTGTTGACTTTTTAAGTATTTTGAAGCTTCTTCATATGAAGAAAAATCGACGCTTTTTGCGCAGGGAATTTCATACTTATGCATCAAATTCTTGGCAAAAACCTTACTGGCTTCGATTTGGGCAGCCGCTTTATTCGGCCCGAAAACCCGCAAACCTTTAAGCTGAAAGGCATCGACAATTCCAGATGCCAGAGGCCCCTCGGGGCCAATTACAGTAAGGTCTATTTTATTATCCGAGGCAAAGCGTACAAGCGTTTCGATGTCACTCGATTTTATATCGAGATTTTGTGCCATTAAAGACGTCCCCGCATTACCGGGAGCAACATATATTTCACTTACTTTGGGGCTTTGAGCCAGTTTCCATGCCAGTGTATGCTCTCTGCCGCCACTGCCTACAACCAGTATTTTCAGAGGATTCCTCCTTTATCGAAATCACGAACCATCTTTTCCATTTTAGGTGACAGGGATTTTTTGAAACTAATGGCCAAATTAGTCCAGAAAACTGCAGTCGAAAACCACAAACGGTTCCATTTCCTTTCAATTTTCAGCCTGTATTTGGCAGATTTTATACACGCATCCAGCATCAGTTTAAAATCTTTATGCAATTGCTGAAGTTTGTTATATCGCGGTTTCGGCATTTTTTTTATTTTTGTCAGTATCGGCGGCAGAGTAATTAATATAAAGGATAAACCCTCTAAATCCACAGGTAATCCGTCTGTATCTACCTGAGTAATATTATGTGTTACAGTTTCTGCCTGTCTGTATAAGGGCATAACTTCACAAAGCCAGTTCCGGATTTCCTCTTTTTCTGTATCTTTCACAATACTTATCCGAGGCAATTAGTTATATGAAGCTACATAACTGTTTAATTGATTAAAAAATTGGGTTCTGGCTTGAGTACCGGCGGAAATATAATTCGCCGCCTGCTGCAGGCTGTTGGTATCCCCCTGGGTAATAGCTGTCGTTATGAATTGCAGCGACATATAATATTTAGTGGTAACATTATTTACATAGTAGTTGTGGAATTGAGCTATCGTCTGATTGGGTAC